>JBOGKL010000132.1:0-2546 GCA_050745525.1 Terriglobales bacterium
CAGTGGTTGTAGTCCATCATGACCTGGCGCATGCCCCAGCCCCAGGCGCCTTTCGCCTTGGCCATCTGCTTGGCGAATGCGATCGGCAGCGGACCGACGGTCTGAATGGCGAAGCCGCGGGCAAAGCCGCGCTTGGGGTCGGTCTCATAGAACTCCTCGGTGAGAGCGTGAGCGGGCGGAGCTTTGTACATGCGCACCAGGCCGGGGAAACGGCCCGCGACCACGTTGCCGGCCTGAACCATCAGGTAATGCCCGAGCGTGCCGCTGGAGTTGGCCAGGCCGTGCTCGTGTCCGGAGCAGGCAGAGTTGAATAGCAGCCTCGGCGTCTCGATGGCATAGCCGCAGAGGATGACGGCGCGAGCTTTCTGGAAGCGCTCGCGGCCGTAGCGGTCAAAATAGCTCACGCCACGGACGCGGCTGCCGCCGCCGAGATGAATGCGGCTCACCATGGCGCGGTCGCGAACTTCAGCGCCGTTGGCCACCGCATCGGGGATATGCGAGATCAACGTGCTCTGCTTGGCGCCGACCTTGCAACCCTGGATGCAAAAGCCGCGATAAATGCAGTGCGGCCGGTCGTGGCGCGAACCCGAGAGGATGGCGACCGGTCCGCCCGCGCACACGCGAATGCCCAATTTGGCGCAGCCGGCGACAAGCGTGTCACCCACCCCGCCCAGCGGGTGCGGACCGTAGGGATAACCGTGTGGGTCGCCCCAGGGGAACCAGGCCGGACCGGCGGCAGGCATTTCCTTTTCGATGATCTCGTAATAGGGCTTGAGATCCTGGTATGTGATGGGCCAGTCGAAGCCCACGCCATCTTCGCTCAGCACGCGAAAATCAGAGGGATGCAGGCGCGGCACAAACGCCGCCCAGTGCACCGAGCCGCCGCCGACTCCGCGGCCGCTGTTGTTCTCCCCCAGCGCAATCGGGTCCTTGCCGCCGGTGATGCGCAGATCGGTCCAGTAGAGCTTGTGCGAGCCGGCCTCGTCGCTCACCCAGTCGCGCTCGGTATCCCAGAATGGCCCGACTTCGAGACCTACGACGCGAAAGCCCGCGCGCGCCAGCCGCTGCAGCAGCACGCCGCCGGCCGAGCCCACGCCGACGATGGCATAGTCCACCTCCTCGTCATCGCGGAAGCAGCGCATAGGGCGGTTCAGGTGCTGCATCGGCCCCAGGCGGTGGTCGCCTGGTTTCGGTGGACCAAACGCGCCGCCGAGAGGGGTCTTCACCGGCGGCTTTTTCCTCCGAGCGGGCGGAACTCGCCTGACAAGGAGTCGTCGGGCACAGACCAGGCATAGCGGCGCTCGGGCCGCTCCCAGGGTTCTGGCTGGCCATTCTCCAGGCGCATGTAGCCGCGCGGATAGGCGGGTCCGCCGAAGCCGATCTCATCCCAGGCCCAGGGATGGGCGTAATAGATCTCAACCACATCGTTCACCAGCATCAGCCAGAAATGATGCACCGGCATGCGTTGAAACACAGACACTGCGGCCGGGGGATTGGCATCGTGCAGCGTGAACAGAACGGCGTCGCGCTCGCGGTTGCCCAGATCCAGGAAGGGCCGGGTGTAAAGTTGCAGCGAAATTTCCTCGATGCCGCGCAGGCCCATGCGATAGGCGTCCGGATCGGGAGGCATTTTCGCGTAGCGGTAGCCCGGACCGCGGCCTTCGGCCAGGCGCTGGTCAATGCCGGGCACGATGTGGATGCGGCAATCTTTGGGGCGGTCATCCTGCGGCAGAATGCGATCGCACACCGCTTGCAGGCGCTCGGCCTCGGCGGGTGAGAAGAAGCGCAGCGGCCCGGGCGATTCGAGCCGCTTGAGCACGGTTTCGCGCGTGGCCGCGTCCCAGAAGGCCTGCTGCTCGAGCGTGCTGTAGCCGGGGTAGTAGCCAATCTGAGCGGGTGAGCGCTTGGGCTTCATGACTGTTTCGCCCGCAAAACCGTGGCCAGCAGCCCGAAAAATCCGCATGCGGCAAACAGCAATGGGGCCAACACCGGCGGGCCATAGATAATGTTGTACACGAGGTGTTTACGGCCGCCACCGCGGCGCAAGATGCCGCGCAGGTGATAGCCAAAGCCGGCGGCGCCGTCGAGCATGGCGGCAGCCGAGAAGGCGGGCAGCAACCAGCGCGCCGCTCCGCGGCGAGAAGCGCTGGCGCCCGATGCAGCGGCGAAGGCGGCGGCGGCCAGCGCCGGGGCCACGATCAGCGGAGTGTACTGAACGGCGTAGCGGAAATTGTTTTTATGGTGCGAGTAAAGCGCTTCGCCACCGCTGCAGAGAGCCGAGATGCCGGTGACGGCGGCCACGTGGCGATGGATAGTTTCTCGCAATGCCGGCGGTACGGACGCGCCACTCCCTTCCGGCGGCAAGCGCGAGGCGAGGATGCCGAGGTAGGCCGAAATGCCCAGCAACAGGGGCGCAAACAGCGGCGGACCCATGGCGATGTTGGGCACGAGCAGCCGCCATCCGCCCGGCTTGCGGGCGATGCCGCGGATGTGAAAATAAAACCCGGTAAAGCAATCGGCCAGTGTCAGCGCCGAAACTGTGGGCA
>JBOGKL010000133.1:0-2271 GCA_050745525.1 Terriglobales bacterium
GCTCTCCTCTGGTGCCGCGCCGCGGCATTTGCCGGGGGCGGGTCGCCTCGCTTGGCTCCGCGGCTTTCGCGCCGGCTTTGCCCACGGTGTAAACGGCGCGCCCCCGCGCGTGGAAATTTATGCCACCGCGGGGTGGGCGTGGACGGAATGTGCTAATCTACTGATTCCTAAACGAATATTGAGAGAAGAACAGGAGCCCCGCCCATTGCATGGCGACCACAGCTGAAGCCAAACAGAATCTTGTCGGAACCTACCGCATCCATCCCACCGATACCGGGTCTCCGGAAGTCCAGGTAGCGCTGCTCACCGATCGCATCAGCTATCTCACCGGACACTTCAAGACCCACGCTAAGGATCACCATTCGCGCCGTGGCCTGCTGCTGCTGGTGGGCAAGCGTCGTCGGCTGCTCGATTACTTGAAGCGAGAGCATCCGGAGCGCTACCGCGAGCTGATCCAAAAGCTGGGCCTGCGCAAATAGCGCACCAGGCGCCGTGTGGCGCCGCCGCCCTGCCCGCCCTTGGCCCGGCAGGGCCCCACAGAAAGAGACAATTTCATGCCATCCGTAGTCAGTGTTGAATTAGCCGGAGGGAAAATCCTCACCCTCGAGACCGGAAAAATCGCCCGCCAAGCCGGAGGGGCTGTAACCGTGCGCCTGGGCGATAGCATCGTGCTGGCGACGGCGACCAGTGCCAAACAGCCGCGCGAGGGGATAGACTTTTTCCCGCTCACGGTGGACTACCGCGAGTACACCTACGCCTCGGGACGCTTTCCCGGCGGCTACATCAAGCGCGAAGGGCGGCCGACGGAGAAGGAGATCCTCACCTGCCGTCAGATTGACCGTCCCATCCGGCCATTGTTTGCCAAGGGCTTCCGCAACGAGACGCAGGTCATCGCCTTCGTGCTCTCGGCCGATCAGGAAAATGACCCGGATGTGCTGGCGCTGACCGGCGCCGGCGCGGCGCTGCACGTCTCCGACGTTCCGTTTCCGCAGGCGCTGGCGGGCGTGCGCGTCGGCTACGTGGAGGGCAACTATATTTGCAACCCGAACTATGCGGAGATGCGCGCCAGCCAGCTCAACATCGTCGTGGCCGGCACCGCCGCGGGCATCGCGATGGTGGAGGCGGGGGCGCAGGTGGTCTCAGAAGAGGTTGTCGTCGGCGCCATCGAGTTCGGGCACGAGCAGATCAAGAAAATTCTGGCCGGCATCGAGCAACTGCGGCGCGAGGCCGGCGCCCCCAAGCGCGAGGTCACGCCGGTCGAGGTGGACGAGGCCTTCTACACGGAGTTGTTCAAGCTCTACGGCGCGCGGCTGACGGCGGCGCTCGACACCAAGACGCATCCGAAATCGGAGAGCAGCAAGCTGGCCGCGGCCGTCGAAGCCGAAGCGCAGGCGGCGGTGCCGGCCGAGGATGCCGAGCGCAAGCTGAAGACGAAAAAATACTTCGAGCTCATGCGCGAGCGGATTTTCCGTCACGCCCTGCTCGATGAGCGGCGGCGGCCCGACGGACGCAGCTTCGACCAGATCCGCGCCGTCAGTTGCGAGGTGGGCCTGCTGCCGCGCACGCACGGCTCGGCCCTGTTCACGCGCGGGGAGACGCAGGCGCTGGTCACGGTCACGCTGGGCACCAAGGAAGACCAGCAGCGCCTGGAGACCATCGAGGGCGAGGGGTTCAAGCGCTTCATGCTGAACTACAACTTCCCGCCCTTCTCGGTCGGCGAAACCGGTTTCCTGCGCGGCCCCGGCCGCCGCGAAATCGGCCACGGCGCCCTCGCCGAGCGCAGCGAGCTCAGCCAGCTCCCCACCCACGACGTGTTCCCCTACACCATCCGCGTGGTGAGCGACATCCTCGAGTCCAACGGCTCCTCCTCGATGGCCTCGGTCTGCGGGGCCACCCTGGCGCTGATGGACGCCGGTGTGCCCATGAAGGCTCCTGTCGCCGGCATCGCCATGGGTCTGGTCATGGAGGGCGACAAGTACGCCATCCTCACCGACATCGCGGGCGCCGAGGACCACTACGGCGACATGGACTTCAAGGTCGCCGGCACCCGCAAGGGCATCACGGCGCTGCAGATGGACATCAAGATCATGGGCATCACCTCGCAGATCATGCGTGAGGCTCTTGCCCAGGCCAAGCAGGGCCGCATGTTCCTGCTCGACAGCATGGATGCCGTCATCGGAGCGGCCAGCCCGGAGAAGTCCAAGTTTGCTCCGCGCATCCACACCATTCAGATCCCGACTGACAAGATTCGCGATCTCATCGGCCCGGGCG
>JBOGKL010000134.1:0-4266 GCA_050745525.1 Terriglobales bacterium
GCCGTCACCGTACGAGGAGGCGGAGCGCGCCCTCGATCTGTTCCGCAACGATACCGGCGAAGAGGACGTCGAAGACCTCGGCGCCGAATAGGGAGCAATGCGAAAACGCGCGGTCCGGCTAAGGCCCTGGGTTCACTCCCCCCGACCGTCGTAAATGATCGCGCGAATTTCCGGCCAGCTCTTCACCGGGGGCTGGCCGAGTCTTCGCGAGCCATCCCGCAGATGGAACGGCTTGGCCGGGCTCCGCTCCCGCTCCAGCACCGTCGCCTTGGCTTGCGTCAGCAGCGAATCGGGTAGATCGCCGGTCGTCTTCATGGCCCATACCACCATGTTCAACAATACGGCGGAACTTACGCAGCGCCGGGTTTATGCCGAAGGGGTAACCTAAGATTCAGGAACATGGAACAAGGCTCGATACTGCACGAGGCGCTGGAACTGGAAGATGAATTCGACCGGCGGGTGCGCCAGGAGAAACCCGTTGCGGCGCGCTGGGGGGCTGGCTGGGCGGCCGCGCTCGTGCTGCTGCTCGGCTTGGCGGTTTTCGCCGGCCCTCGCGCCGCCGCCCAGGGCAACACGCAGGCCGCCCACCTTGCCCTGCAGCTCACCGATGAGATGGCGCACGGGCAGTATCCCGCCGTTTACGCCGCGCTTGATCCCGGTCTGCGGCAATCCCTAACGCAGGACTCGCTCGGTCAGCTCTGGAAGAATATTGTGCTGGCCAACGGCAACTTCCAGTTCGCCGCCCCTGCCAGCGAGAAAAACGCCAACGGCGCGCTCAGCGAATACGTGAAATGCGTGTTCTCGCAGAGCAGCGTGTATCTGGTGTGGACCTTCGATTCCGCCGGGCTTACCGTCAGCGCCATCCAGGTCGCAGCGACCGATTAGCGGCTGGCTTTTTTCACCTGTTCGAGTCCGAACTGGCGGCAAATGGCGACGTTCTGCTCGGACGTGTCGAAGCCGGAGGGGTCGCATCGGCCGAGCCTGGTCTCGTGGTAGCGGTCGTATACCGCTTGTTCTGAAGTGGCGTTAGCAGGCTCGAATTCCATTGCGGTTCTCCCTTTACGCACAAACGCAAGCTCCATCTTTGGTCTCCATCAGAGCTATTCCGATCTGACGCATCAATTTGTACTCAACGAACACTCCCTTCGCACCCTGCTTCTCGCAGCCGGATTCCAGCGAGACTTGATCGAGGTGCGTGGAGCGTGGAGCTCGACCCGTATTGCGTCCACCAATCTTTTAGTCCGCGCCGCCCTGCCGCTCTAGCGCCCGTAGATCTGGCCCAGGGCGGCCAGGAGGATGAGGCCCATGACGATCAGGGTGATCGTAATCCACCCGCGCCGGTGCCCGTGCAGCCTCCCCGGGGCCTTTTTCGAAGCATCCGCTGTGCGGCCGATTCCAGCTTCGCGATTGCCTCGAAGGCGTTGCCCCATCTCCATCAATTCTAGAGACTCACGCCGGTCCATGTCCACCGCCTAAGCGCCAGCTTGGCTCCCGGCATCGAACTCCAGATTGGAGGCATCCATGCGGCGGCTGTCCCTCGGCTTTGTTCTTGTCCTCGCCCTTTATTTGCCAAGCGCAATGCGAGCGCAATCCAACTCGCAGAGCCCAAGCGCGCTGGCGCAATCGCAGCGGCGCAAGCAGATTCGTGAGCAGGGTTACAACGCCGGCTTCCGTGCCGGCGTGACCGCGTACCGAAACCACGCCCCCTACAGTTTTCAGAGCGATCCGGTGTACCAGGCGGGCACCCTGGGAGACACGGCCTCCGCAGGCCTGAGTACCGAGACCTACCAGGCCAATTTCCGCAGCGGTTTTGAAAACGGCTATGACGATGGTTTTTACGGCCGCAGCAACGACCAGAATGCCCAGCGCCCACGCGACTACACCGCCACCGCACCAGCTCCGGCGCGGGCGGCGGCTGCTCCCGCACGCAACGCCGGCAGCACTGCCGCCGCGGGCACGGTTCCGGCGGGGACCGAGCTGCAGCTTAAGCTCAACAACTCGCTCAGCACGCGCAGCAGCAATCCGGGCGATACCTTCACCGCAACCGTAACCGAAGCGGTGGCCGGCGCCAACGGCCACCAGATTGTCGTGCCCGCCGGCAGCACCGTGGAAGGGCGCGTGGCTTCGGTGGTTCGCGGAGGCAGCATTTCCGGCAGCTCGCGCCTGCAGTTGAATTTCGCTCAACTGCGATTGCCCAGCGGCGCCAGCATTCCGCTGAGCGCGCAGCTCTCCCAGATCCACCAGCAGCAGGGAGTGGGCTCGGCGATTACCGGCTCGCCCTCCACGACGAACGAGGGCGGGGTCACGGAGTCGAAGACCCGCCGCACGGTCGGAACCGCCGCCGCCGGCGGCGCCGTGGGCGCGCTGATCGGCGCCATCGCGGGCGGGGGCAAGGGGACCGCGATCGGCGGCTTGGTGGGTGCCGGCTTGGGGGTGGTTCTGGCCAGCCAAAATGGCGCCCTCGATCTACCCGCAGGCACCCCCATCACCATCACTCTCAGCCAGCCTCTCGCGCTAAACGCGGAGCATTAGAGCGGCGGCGGCGCGTTCAGGCGCGAGCGCGTTCGATTTCCGACGTCATCCGCTCCAACGCCGCCAGCGCGTCGGCGAGAAAGCCGGCGCGCGCCAGGTCCTCGCAAGGCAGGCTGATGGCAATCTCCAGATAGCCGCGGGCGGCCATGAGCGGCTGGCTGAGATCATGGCAAAGCTGGCAAATCGCGGCGTCGGCCATAACTTACTCGACCGGCTCCGGGGAAACTTCCAACTGATAACCGACGCCGCGGATGGTGCGGATCAGCTTGCTGTCAAAGCCATCGTCCACCTTGGCGCGCAGATAGTTGATGTAGACGTCCACGACGTTGGTGGCGCTGTCGAAGCCCAGATTCCACACGTGCTCGATGATCATGGCGCGCGTGACGCGGTGCCTGTGATTCATCATCAGGTATTCCAGCAGGGCGAACTCCTTGGGGGTCAACTCGATGGGCTTGCCCCCCCGCTGCACGCTGTGTTCCACGCGGTTCAGCTCCAGGGTGCCCACCTTGAGCGTGCTGGTCTCGCCGCGCTGGCCGCGGCGGAGCAGGGCGCGGATGCGGGCGCACAATTCACTGAACGAGAAGGGCTTGACGATATAATCATCCGCGCCCAAGTCGAGACCGTGCACGCGCTCTTCGACGCGGGCGTGGGCGGTGAGCAGCAGCACCGGCAGGTTGGGTTTGCGCTGGCGCAGACGGCGCAACACCTCAAAGCCGTCCCGCCCGGGCAGACTCACATCGAGCAGGACCAGGTCGAAATCCACGCTCTCGGCCAGCGCTTCGGCTTCGGTACCGTCACTGACGCAATCCACGGCGTAGTGTTCGGTCTCCAGTCCCTTACGCAGGAACTTGGACAGCGAGCTGTCGTCTTCGGCGACAAGAATCCTCATGGGCGCGGCGCAAACCTCGAACGCACCCGACCCCGGGGGTTACCCGCCCGGTCAGGTGTGGTTCTAGTCAGGCTAGCGCAAGCGCCATGAGTCAAGCAAGCGTTAGTGAGTCACTGGAAGGGCACCCTCCTGGTTCGTCCCCCTAGGCGACCCCACCACCACCAGGTCCACGCGCCGATTGAGCTGCCGTCCGGCGGCGGCGGCATTGCTGGCGATGGGGTGGTATTGCGCGTATCCGGCCGCCGACAGGCGCGCCGGATCCAGATGAAAGTTTATGAAAATGCGCACCAACTCGGTGGCCCGCGCGGTCGAGAGCTGCCAGTTGGAGGCGAAGCGCGCGTTGTGGATGGGGACGTTGTCGGTATAGCCCTCGATCCGCACCTGGTTGGGCAGCACCGCCAGCGCGCTGGCGATGCGCGCCAGCACCGGCATGGCCCCGGGCCGGACGGCATCGGAACCGCTGTCGAAAAAGCCCAGCTCCTGCAGCCGGATGACCAGTCCCTCCCGTGTCTGATGCAACGAGAGCGCATGGCGTTCGATCTCCGGGTGCAACTCGCGCGCCAGCTTTTGCTCCAACGACACCAGCGGCGGCGGCAGCGAGACCGGGGAGGCCGCCGACGCCAGATGGGGCTGCGGACTGGCGTTGGTGAACACGCCCATGTCGGTGAAGGCGGCCGAGATGGCGTGCGACAACTGTTGCGCCTTCTGCTGGTCGGCGCGCGAGGAGGCGTACATCACCACAAAAAACGCCAGCAGCAGCGTGATGAAGTCTGCATAGGAGATCAGCCAGCGCTCATGGCCGGCGTGCATGTGGTCCGAGCTGCGGCGATTGCGGCGGTTCATGA
>JBOGKL010000135.1:0-1515 GCA_050745525.1 Terriglobales bacterium
ACTGGGGGCAGGCCCAGTTGGACGCGCGCATGTTTTTTGTGGTGCAGCCCCAGCCGCTGGGCCTGTGCGACGCCGTTTTCCGCGCCACCCCCTTCGTCGCCCCCGCTGAGATGGTGCTCATCGGCCTGCCCGACACCGTCTGGTACCCGGAGGATGCATTCCGGCTGGGCCTGCGTGCCTCGCCCCATCTGATCACCTTCCCCGTAGCCCGGCCCGAGCACTTTGACGCCGTCATCCCCGCCCCGGGCGGCCGCGTTGCCCGGATTGAAGTCAAAACACCTGGGCCGGCTCAACGCCGCGTCTGGGGAGCCATTACCGCTCCCGGCCGCGACTTCATCGCCCTCGAGCAGTTGTGGCGCCGGCGCCGCTGCCGGGACCAGTACCTCGGCCACCTCTTCAACGCCTGGATCGCCGCCGGCGGCACATTGAGCTATGACAGCCACGGCACGCGCTACTGGGACATCGGCACTCCGGCCGGCTACGAACGCGCCTTGGCCGACCAGGTCTGGGATGCTGTGCGTTGGGCTAGGCCGCAGGCGCAATCGGAGGTGCCGTGGGCGGAGATCCCGGCGGCGGGATGATCACCCGCTGCGCTCCCTCATAACTGCGCCAGCGCACCCACAGCACCCGCAGCGACGCCATCACTGGGATGGATAGATATACCCCGATCACGCCGGCCATTTCCGCCCCGGCAAAGACGCCGAACAACACCGCGAGCGGCGGCAACTGCACCTGGCCTCCCATGATATGCGGGGAGTTGTAGTAGTCCTGCATCAGCCGCCACGCGCCTAAGAAAACGACCAGCGCCAACAGATGGTGGTAGTCCAGAAAAAAAGCCGTGGCAAAAATCATGATGTAGGCCAGCAGCGGCCCCAACATGGGGATGAACTCCAGCAGCCCGCAGACCACGCCCAGCGCCACCGCATACGGCAGCCGCAGGAGCTCGAAGCCGGCCAGATACACCACCAGCGCGAGGGCCGTTAAAATGATTTGCCCGCGAATGTAGTTGGCGAGCACGTCGTGAACATCGTGCAGCAGGTTGGCGACGAACGTGCGCTGTCGCCGGCGGGCGAGTTGGTCGAGCAGCGCCTCGGACATCTTGCCGCCGCTCATCAGAAAAAAAATCGCCACCAGCGGGATCAGCGCAATCCACACCGCATTGCGCGCCAACTGCACCACTTCGCCGAGCAAATCCTGCTCCCAGTGCGCCAGATTCTGTTGATGGCTGGCGATGAACCCTTGCACCCGTGTCTGAACTTCCGGACTCCAGCCGCGTTCCTCGCCGATGCGTTGCACCAGTTCTCCGCTGCTGATGCGGGTCGAAAGCTGGGGGGCGAGTGCGCTCAGCCGGTTGGCTTGCTGCACCACATTCGGGCCCACGATGAAAAAGAAAATACCCAGGCCGCCGAAAATCAGCACGTACAGCGCCATCACCGCCTTGCCACGCCCCATCTTCAGGCGGCGCTGCATCCCGGCTACCGCCGGCTCCAGCAAATAGGCGAATAGAATGGCGAA
>JBOGKL010000136.1:0-1779 GCA_050745525.1 Terriglobales bacterium
GCGTGGCCTCGCCGATGGCGGTTTGCTCCCGCCGCAGCTGCGCCGCTGCCTTGTCCCGCGCCTGCCGCAGCCCTTGCAACTGCGCTGCCGCGGCGGCGGCGTGGAGCCGGCCCTGGGCCTGTTCCGCCGTCACCTCGGCCTGCGCGGTGGCGAGCGCCAACTGGCTCTCCTGGCCGGCGATGCGGCTCAGAATGGATTCCTGCCGCGCCTGTAATTGCGCCCGTCCCTCCTGCACCTGATCTTCCACCAACGCGAGCACATCCTGCTGCCCGGTGATCTGGGTCTGGGCCTGGGCTTGGGCCAGCTTGGCCTGGGCGGTTTGCAGCGCCAGCGCCAACTGCCGCGCCTTTTGTTGCAGCGCGGAGACATCCAGGCGGATGACCACCTGGCTTTGCTGGACGCGGCTGCCGCCGGCGACCAAGAAGACGATGCGCTGGTTCTCGACCCGCCGCGGGGCAAACAAAATCGCCGCCTTGCGCGCCGCTAGCATGCCGCGGCAACGCACGTACTCGGCCAGGTCGCCGCGCCGCACCACCGCCGTGGGCAGTGCCTCGCGGCCACGCCAGGAGCGGTTCGCCAGCCAGCCGCCGCCGCCCAGGGCCACGACGGCAACCAATGCCCAGCCGCGCCCGCCGCGCACCCAGCGCGGCCCGTTGGCGGCGGCGCTCATGACCGCCCCGGGCTCCGCGCCCCGCCCGGTCCCGGCCCCAGCCACGGCGCGCGGATCTCGATCCACTGCCGCCCGAAGGCCACCACCTGCACTGGCCGCCGGAGCCGCCCACGCGCGCCCCGCCCCCAAACGAACGCTTGGCCATGCAGATAGTGCACCGCCGCGCGCGGCACCAGCCATCCTGCCCGAGGCGCGGAGGCAATCTCCACGGAGGCGTTCAGACCGGGCAGCGCCCGCGGATCGCCCCTGTCCAGGGCAAAAGTGGCGCTGAAGTTGTGAATCGGCGTAATGCCGACGGCACTGACGGCGATGGGATTCAGGCGCAGCAGGTGCGCCGGCAGCACCAAGCCGGGATAGGCGTCAATCCGCACCTGGGCCTGGACCCCGGGCGACATCCAGGCCAAATCCAGTTCGCTGATCTGGGCCTGCACCTGCATGCGGCTGGGGTCGAAGATTTGCAGCAGCGGCACGCCGCCATAGAGCTTGGCGCCTGGCACCGCCTGGCCCATGTACGGCGGCAGCGCCAGCGCCAGCATGCCGGCCATCGGCGCGTGCAAAACCATGCGCTGG
The DNA here is from genome assembly GCA_050745525.1 of Terriglobales bacterium. Lineage (GTDB taxonomy): Bacteria > Acidobacteriota > Terriglobia > Terriglobales > SCQP01 > SCQP01. Next base: position 1,241 of record JBOGKL010000136.1, read on the forward strand.
CTGTCTTGCAGGGCCCGTTGCCAGAGCACTTTTTGCTCATCGCGCTGGAGGCGCAGGGCGCGGAGCTTGGCCGCCGCCTCCTGGGTTAGCCACTGGCCGGCCTGGCGCAGGCTGTGGACGTGCGCCCGTGCGTCGGCGAGCTGCACCTGATCGGTGGCGATTTCCAGCCCGGTCAGCACCGGCCGCTTCTCCAGCTCCAGCCGCGCGTGGCCCTGGGCGGCCAGCGCCTTGCGCAGGGCGACGGCGCGCTGCGCCGCCTCCGCTGCATTTTTGGCCTCCATTTCCCGCACCTGCGAGCCCAGCCCGCGGTACTGCGCCTCCGCATCTGCGGCGGCATCGGCCAGCTGGGTGCGGTCGAAGGCGGCGACCCGTTGTCCCCGGCGCACGTGGATCCCGCTGGGCGCGATAAACGCCAAGGTCAGCTGCGCGAACTGCTGATGGAACTGCGGCACCTGGAGGGTCACCGCGCGCGCCGGCACGATCTGGCCGGTGGCACGCACGCGCTCGGCGAGCACGCCCCAGTGCGCGCGCGGCATGCC
>JBOGKL010000137.1:0-4249 GCA_050745525.1 Terriglobales bacterium
GCGGCCAAGCCCAGGCCGATGCCGGCGAGGGCGAGAATCAGCCCCAGGCCCACGACCAGGCGCAAGACTTGGGCCCGAGCGGCGCCGAGGGCCATGCGAATGCCAATTTCGCGCGTGCGGCGGGTGACCTCCTGTGCGAGCAGGGCGTAGAGACCGAGAGCGGCGAGCAGCAGCGCCAAGGCGGCAAACAGGCCGGCCAGGCGCGCCAGCATCCGTTGCTGGAACAATAGTCCGGCGATGGTTTGTCTCTGGGTGCCGGGGCGAAGCAGCGGCAGGTTGGGATCCATCGCCTGCACCGCCCGGCGCACGGCCGGGAGCAGCGCCATCGGCGCAGCGCCGGTGCGGACGGCGAAGCTGACGTAGCCGCGATTGGTGTCGCCATAGAAAACGGGCTGGAAGCTGCCGAAGAGATTCTGGTACTTGGCATTGCTGACCACGCCGATAACGGTGAAGCGCGGATGGTCACTTCCCTTCTGGTATCCGAAGCTGCGACCGAGCACGCCGCCCGTTGCAAGGTACTTCCTGACGAACGCCTCGTTGACGATGATCGCTTGCGGCGGCGCGCCGAGGTCAGGCTTGGCGCCCGGCGGGGGCGGAACGGCAAAATCTGCCGGGCGGAAATCCCGGCCCTGCAATCGCCGGATGCCCATGGTGTGAAAGTAGCCGGAGCCGACCGCGAGCCAGCGCACGCCGATGGACTTGGCGCCGGGCGTAAAGCGGATTCCACGCATGCTGTAGCCGCCCGACAGCAACTCGTTTTGGGCATAGCTGACGCTGCGCACGCCGGGCAGCGCGGCGAGGCGCTGCTGCAGACCGTCGAGTAACGGCTGCAGGCGCGCGCCGGCGTAGTGTTCCGATTCCGGCTGCAGAGAGAACAGGAGCAGGTTTCTGGTGTTGAAACCCGGATCCACGGTGCTGAGATTGCGGAAGGTGCGCACCAGCAGGCCGGCACCGGCGAGCACGGCGACGCAGACGGCGACCTGGAGAACCACCAGTACGTTGCCCAGATGGAGCCAGCGCAGGTGACGGCGGCCAGAAGCCGCAGGCGCGTTGCCGAGACCGTCCTTGAGCGCGGCGGCGGGGCTGCCGCGGACGGCACGCAAGGCCGGGGCCAGTCCGGAGAGCACGCCCGTAAAAATGGTGGCGCCGAGGGCGAACAGCAGTACGCGGGCATCAAGGGGGGCGGCGAAGCTCATGGTGAAGTAGTTCACCGCGCCCGCCAGCGCTGCCGCCAGCGCATGCGCGGCCAGCCAGGCAAGCGCGAGCCCGAGAAGGCCGCCGCAGACGGCGAGCAGGAGCGATTCGGCCAGCAGTTGGCGCAACAGGGGCCCGGCGCCGGCGCCCAGGGCGCGGCGCAAGGCAAACTCCTTATCGCGCGTCTGCGCGCGGCCGACCAGGAGCCCGGCGATATTGGCGCAGGCGATGAGCAGGATGGCGCCAACGAGCCAGAGCAAGACCCAGAGCGATTGCTCGAAGTTTCCGCGCGCGCCGCTGAGGGCCGATTGCGCAGGCAGCACTTGCAGGGCGGGCTGATCGCCGGGCTGCGCCAAGGGATGGGCGCCGTGGAGCAGAGCGTCGCGGTAGAGGCCGTTCGCTTCCGCCTGCACCGCGGCCGCGCTCACACCTGGGCGGGCACGGCCGACCAGGGCGAGCCAGATGGAGCTGGCGGCGGCATCGTCCGGCGACCATTGCGGATCGAGTTGCGGACGCGCGGCCACCGGCAGCCATGCGTCAAAGACATAGCCAGGCGTGAGGCCGGGAAAGCCGCGTTGCGCGACGCCAATCACCGTCGCCGGATGCTGATTCACCTCGACCGTGGTACCAATCACGCCACGCTCGCCGCCAAAGTCCTTCTGCCAGCCTTCGTAGCTGAGCACCATCACCAGAGGCGCGCCGGCGCGGTCGTCGGTGGGGCTTATGAGGCGGCCGAGCAGCGGTTGAATGCCGAGCACCTGAAAAAAGTTCCCGGCCACCAATTGCGCCTGCGCCTGAAGAGCCTGGCCGTGAGCCAGCAGAGTGTAGCCGTCATCGGCACCGTAGGCGGTGAGTGACGCCAGGGTGTGCGATTGCGACTGCAAGGTACGGAAGAACGGGAGCGAAAACGAACAGCCCCAGGAGTTCAGGCTGGCGACCTTGCTGTTGCAGTCGCCATAGTTGGAGGCGTTTTGGATGCCCTTGGGGAAGCGCTGGGCCGTCCATTGCAAAAAGAGCAGGTGCTGGGGATCGCGCACGGGCAGCGGCTGGAAGAGCAGGCCGTCCATCACGCTGAAGATCGCGGTGTTGGCGCCGATGGCCAGCGCCAGGGTCAGAATGACCACCGCGCTCAGCAACTGATGCCGTCGCAGCGAGCGGAAGGCATAGCGCCAGTCCTGCATCCTGGGCGCAGCATAGCACGGATGGTTTCTTGACCGCGTGCGGGCTCGTTGATACGCTGTCTCTACGAAGGCAATGTATGACGACTACAGTTCGAAAATGGGGCAACAGTGCTTCCGTACGTATCCCTGGACCGATCATGCGAGCGGCGGGGCTCGTGGTGGACGCGGAGGTGGACGTGCGCGCCGAGAGGGAGCGCATCGTCATTGAACCGGTCCGGCGGCGGAGGTACGAGCTTGCCGATCTGCTGAAGCAAATTCGGCCGCAGAACCTGCACAAGGCCGTAGATTTCGGGCCACCGCGCGGGAAGGAAGTCTGGTAATTGGCGCGGCGATACGTGCCTGACGCCGGCGACATGGTGTGGTTGGATTTCGACCCGCAAGCAGGACACGAGCAGGGCGGGCGAAGGTTGGCGCTGGTGCTCAGTCCGGCGGCTTATAACGGTCTCACCGGTCTGCTGATCTGCTGTCCCCTGACGAGCCGGAGCAAGGGTTACCCATTTGAAGTGCCCGTCAGCGGAAATGTGCCCAGCGTAGTGCTGGCGGACCAGGTGCGCAGCCAGGACTGGCGCAGCCGCGCTGCACGGTTTCACAGTCGAGCCCCGGCCGCGGTGATTGGCGAGGTGCGAGGGAAAATCCTGGCGCTGCTCGGTTGAGCAGCGGGGCGGGACGCGGCGGAGGTCGGTACAGGTGAGGGTGAGGGCCCGCTCAAAAACCCGCCTTTAGTCCCGCGGTGAATATAGGGCAAAGGTCGGTTCACCGTTCGCATATACTGCGGCGATGCGGAGCTCTGGCGGCGCCATCGCGATCGCGGTCGTGCAGTTTCTCGGCTCGGCACCGGCATTCGGGATGGCAGCCTTGATGCTGTTGCTGCTGGCCAACGCTCCGCTCGTTGCCCGCCTCGGGACGGGCAGAATTGCCGGTGCGGCCCTCGTGTTTGCTGCGCTGGCTGCGTGGAGCATCGTCACCGGCGTCGGGCTGTTACGCATGCGGCGCTGGGCGCTGGCCTCGACGCTGCTGTTTAGCGCTTTCTTGTTGGCCGGCGGCGGCGGAATGGTCATTGGCGCCAGCGCGGAACGCATGGGCCCGGGCCTGCCCGCGCGAGCCGCCGCGGTCGCCGCCGGCGTGGACCGGTTTTTGGGGATCATGCTGCTGGGACTGGCGATCTGGTGGATCCTCTACCTCGTGCGTCCCAATACACGGCGCGCGTTCAGCGAGCGACTTGCGACCGCCCAGCCATTGACCGGCGCGGGGCCCCGCGTGGCTGCGCCACGCGACCCGCTTGACGCTCGGCCGGGCCAGGGGCCCCTGGAGCCCCAACCCGGCCGGGTCCGCGCCTTGTTGCTTGCCGGGGGCGGGCCGCCACTTCGTGAATTTCGCGGCCTTCCGCACCGGCTTGGCCCGCGGTGCCAACGGCGCGGCCCCCGCGTGAGGTTGCAGCGGCCGTGTGGATTCAACTCAAGGAGAACCAAACGGTGACCGAAAGCAGCTTCCCTCATTGCGCTAGGCGATTTTCTGGAAAAGGCTGGCCTCGGCGCGGCAGTATTCGCAACCTCTCGATGTGTAATGGATTATCGTGCAGCGGGATGAGGTTCGTGCGCCGACGAGTGTTCGGGTCAAGCTGTAGCCGACAAGTTTGGGTACTCGCGCGCCGGGCGCGGGCAGACCTGCCGCACGGGCGGCCTGAGCCGCAGATTGGCGCGCATGCAGCGCAGCCAGGAGGCAGAAGATGAGTGCAGTCAGCAACAGAGTGGTCGTGACAGCGGACAGGCGGTTCATGGTCTCCCCAGGGCTAGATGTGATTTTTCAATAGGTTGTTGTCCCTCCGGCCGAGAAGGGAGATGCTGAAGGTGGTACACGAAGCAACTCCGGTGGAC
>JBOGKL010000138.1:0-2005 GCA_050745525.1 Terriglobales bacterium
ATGTAGAGGTTGCGCCCGTCCACGCTGCGCGGCTTGCCCGCGTTGGGCTGGGCGATGAGCGGGTGCGTGGTGGCGCGCGCCATCTCCTCCAGCGCCTCGAGCATCCCCACCGGGCCGCCGCTGCAGTTGATGCCGATCACGTCGGCGCCCCAGGCGTGCATCCGGCGCGCGGCTTCGGCCGCGGGCGTGCCGTCGAGCGCGCGCCCCTCATCGTCAATGGTGATCTGCGCGACAATCGGTACGCTCGTCGCCTCGCGCGCTCCGGCAATCGCTTCGCGCAGCTCGCTGAGCTGGCCGAAGGTCTCGAGCATCAGCACATCGGCGCCCGCCTCCGCCAGCGCCGCCGCCTGCTCGCGGAACGCCGCGCGCGCCTCCGCGTAGCTCAACTTGCCCAGCGGCTCCACATACACGCCCAGCGGCCCCATGGCCCCCGCCACCCAGGCCTCGCCCGCGCATCCGCGCGCCAACTCCACGCCCGCGCGGTTGATGGCCGCCACGCGGTCGCGCAGACCGTATTTTTCCAGCGCGATGGGGCTGGCGCCGAACGTGTTGGTTTCGATGATCTCGGCCCCCGCGCGCGCGTAGGCGGTATGGATCTCTTTCACCACCGCCGGCTGCGACAGGTTCAACTCGTCGTAGCTGCGGTTGATGAACACGCCGCGCGCGTACAGCATGGTGCCCATGGCGCCGTCGCCGATCAGCACCCGCTCGCTCACCTGCTGGAGAAAGTCGCCCGGCATGGTCAGTGCTCCGGCCGCAGCAGCGGAAACAGGATGACGTCGCGAATCGAGGGCGCACCGGTCAGCAGCATCGTCAGCCGGTCCACGCCGATTCCCTCCCCCGCCGTGGGCGGCATACCGTAGCCGAGGGCACGGATGTAGTCCTCATCGAGCGCGTGCGCCTCGGTGTCGCCGGCCGCGCGCGCAGCCAACTGCTGCTCGAAACGGCGGCGCTGCTCCTCCGGATCGTTCAGCTCGCTGTAACCGTTGGCGATCTCCATGCCACCCGCGTAAATCTCGAAGCGCTCGACCCAGTCCGGCTCGTCGGGCTTGTTCTTCGCCAGGGGCGACACGGCCAGAGGAAAGTCATGGATGATGGTCGGCTGCACCAGGTGCGCTTCGGCCACTTCCTCGAACAGCTCGATCGCGTGCACGCCCTCGAGTTCCTCGCGCCGCGGCGCCGCGCCCCGCGCGGCGGGCCAGAACTCGAGCACGGCATCGCGCAGGCTTAGCCGCCGCCAGCGGCTCCAGTCCACCTCGGCGCCGCGGAACAGCGTCTTCGTCGTCCCCGCCACTTCCTGCGCCACCTCGGTCAGGAGCTTTTCGCTCCAATCCATGAGCACGCCGTAGTCGCTATAGGCCTCGTAGAACTCGAGCATGGTGAACTCGGGGTTGTGCTGCGTCGAGATGCCCTCGTTGCGGAAGTTGCGGTTGATCTCGTAGACGCGGTCCAGGCCGCCCACCACCAGGCGCTTCAAGTAGAGTTCGGGGGCGATGCGCAGGTAGAGAGGCAGGTCGAGCGCCTCGTGATGCGTGCGGAAGGGACGCGCCGCGGCGCCGCCCGCCAGCGGCTGCATCATCGGCGTTTCGACCTCGATATAGCCGCGCTCGTGGAAACGCTGCCGCAACGCCGCCACCAGCCGCGCGCGCTTGAGGAAGATCTCGCGCACCTCCGGGTTCACGATCAGGTCCAGGTAGCGCTGGCGGTAGCGCGCCTCGACATCCACCAGGCCGTGCCACTTTTCCGGCAGCGGGCGCAGGTCCTTGGCCAGCAGCTCCAGACGCTGGGCGTGAACCGTCAACTCGCCCGTGCGCGTGCGGAACAGGTAGCCCTCGACGCCGATCACGTCGCCCAGGTCGAGGCTCTTCCACAGCGCAAACGAAACCTCATCCACCGCGTCCTGGCGCACGTAGAGCTGCAGCCGCGCGCCCTCCTGCTGCACCTGCCCGAAGCCGGCCTTGCCGTGCGGGCGGAAGGCCATCAGCCGCCCGCAGACCTTGACCTG
>JBOGKL010000139.1:0-3909 GCA_050745525.1 Terriglobales bacterium
GGCCAAAGCCATGTTCTTGATTCCATTGCTCTTCCGTGGGCCAGCGTGATACCACCTTCTGTTCCGGCGGAGCGGGAATTTCTGGCGCTGGTTGGAAGGAATCGGGCGGGAGTGAGGCGAGAGAGGCCTGCCATTTGGCGAGCAGGCCGAGGCCCTTGGGGTCGAAGGTGATCTCGAAGAGCGCTTTCCAGTAGGAGAACTTTTCCGGCGCTTGGGCGCGGGCCATGTTCAGGAGCGCGGCGCCTTCGAAGAGCAGGCGCGAGGACCAGGCGGCGCCGAACCACTGGCGGAAAGCGGGGTCGCGGCACCAGCGGTAATAGCTGGCGCGAGGGACGTTGGCTAAGCGGCAGAGCTCGCGCGTGGGCAGGTAGCCTGGGTTTTCGTGGAAATAGTCCAGCAGACGGCGCTGGGCCGTGGACGGGGCAAAGGCGGCAGAGGCCCTATCGGCTCCTTCAGTAAACAAATTGTTTTTGGCACACGAGGCGTGTGTGAGCGGCGTTGCGCACCCACGATATCCGGCGGGCTGCCCGGCGGGGCGAGACCGTGCCCCGATGATTGTGCTTACGTACTGGTTAGACGCGGGATAGAGCGAAAGGGTGAGCCGGAGGACTACTCACTTTTGTGTGACAGAAGTTTGCTAGGACTTTGGCCTGAGGACACCCGGGGGAATGCGGTCGGTCCAGGGGAGATCGAGGCCGTAGCGGCGGCGCTTTTCGAGCAGTGTTTTGGGGGTGATGCCGAGCGCCGCGGCCGCGGCCTGCTTGCGTCCGCGAAAGCGATGGAGCACGGCAGCGATGTGCTTTTTTTCGAGTTCCTCGAGGGTTTGCTCGGGCTGCGGGGCGGATCGCTCCTGCAGCGCGGACGGAAAGTCATCCAACTGCAGTTCGTCGCGCTCGCTCCACATGCGGGCGCGGCTGAGGAAATTGCGGAGTTCGCGCACGTTGCCGGGAAACGCGTAGACCTCTAACGCGCGTTGGACGGCGGGCGACAGGCGACGGGAATGGTCACGGTCGCCTTCGCGCAAGAAGTGCTCCGCCAGAGGCAGGATGTCGCCCCTGCGCTCGCGCAGGGGAGGGATCGTCAGCGGCAGCACGAAGAGGCGGTAGTACAAGTCCTCGCGGAAGGAGTGGCGCGCCACTGCCTGCTCCAGATCGACGTTGGTGATGGCCACCAGGCGCGCCTCGATGTGAATGGCGCTGCGTCCGCCCAGGCGCTCAAACGAGCGTTCTTCAATGACGCGCAGGAGCTTGGCTTGCAGTGAGAGTGAGAGCGCGTCAATTTCGTTCAGGACGAGCGTGCCCGCGCCCGCCAACTCGAGCCGACCGGGCTTGGACTGAAAGGCGCCGGTGAAGGCGCCCCTTTCGTAGCCGAACAGCTCGGATTCCAGCAATTCAGCCGGCAGGCTGGCGCAGGCGATAGTGACCACGGGGGCGTGCCGGCGTGGACCGAGAAAATGCAGCAGTTGAGCGAGTTGATCCTTACCCGTGCCGCTTTCGCCCAGGATCAGCACCGTCGAGCGCAGGTCGGCGGCCTTGCGCACCAACTCCAAAAGCCGCAGCGAGGCCGGATCGGCGGCAATCCAGGCCGGCAGCGGGCGATCGGAGGAGACGGATTTGGTTTCGGCTTCGCTCGTCGCGCCCATCATAGCGCTTCTGGAGTTTGCTTCCGGCCGCGGCGGGGCAATGTCAGCGGGACATCTTTGGCTCCGGCCCACAAGCGCTCCAGGTCGTAGAAGCGGCGGGTGCGCGGGGAAAAGATGTGGACCATGAAATCCACATAGTCGAGTGCGATCCACTCGCCCTGGCGGCGACCCTCGCGCTGCGCAGCGTGCGTGCCGGCTGCCTCCAGGCGCTCTTCGACCGCATCGGCAATGGCCTGCATTTGGTGGGGGTTGCTGCCGTGGCAGATCAGGAAGTAGTCGCAAAAATCGGCCTGCTGGCGCAGATCGAGCAGCACCAGGTCCATGGCTTTTTTTTCGGCGGCGGCCTGCGCCGCTGCGCGCAGCTCCTGTCGCAGCGTCCGATCTGTCCGCTTGGGGGTGGGTTTAGGCATGAAATGGATAAAGACCGCCGCGCTGGGCGAAGCGCACCACCTGCGCGGGAACCGGTACGCCCTCGCCTAGCCCCAGTGCAAAGCGGGTGCGGCTGGCGCTGGCCGGTTGGGCGAAATTGCCCACCCAGCGGAGATGCCCTCCGCCGGTGAGGCGCAGCCCTTCGGGCAATTCTTGTTCCACGCACGCGGACGGAATCAGCGTGCGCAGTGCATCCCAGCGCTCGCGACCGCGCGACAGGATCAGCCAATCGCAACTGGTCAGCAGCTTGCGCCAGCGGTACCAGGTGGGCAGCGTGGCGAAGCTGTCGGCGCCCAGAATCAAGGTGATGCGCTCGCCCAAGCCGTGGGCGCGCATCCAGGCGGTTTGATCGAGCGTGTAGGTGGGGCGGTTTCCCTGCTCCGGGATGGCCAGGGGCAGCCAGCGCGGGTGGGTTAGCAAGGCCAGCGCCACCATGGCGTAGCGGTCGGCGTAGCCGGCTACTGGTGGATGTTGCCGGTGCCACGGACGCGCGGCTGGGACAAAGTAGATGCGCTGGAGGCCGCACATTTTTGCGGCCACGCGCGCCATGGCCAAATGCCCGTTGTGAATGGGGTCGAAGGTTCCGCCCAGCATGCCGACCTTGGCGATACGCCCCGATGGCATCACGAGGCGGCGGCCTCCTCGGGCGGGGTAGCCTTCGTTTGGCGGAGTTGTTGGGCCAGGGCAAAGACCAGCGCGCGGACGCCTTGGTTGGTGGCCGCGGAAATCTCATAGAGCGACACCGCACGCTCTTCGGCCAGGGCGCGCAGGCGCTCGAGTTGCGTAGGATCGGCGACGTCGCATTTGCTGGCGACGAGCAGGGTGGGCTTATCCGCCAGACCGCCGCCGAAGCGCCGCAGTTCCTCTTCGATCACGGCGACGTCGTGGGCCGCGTCGCGACCGCTGGCTACGGAGACATCCACCAGGTGAGCGAGCACGCGCGTGCGTTCGATGTGGCGCAGGAAGCGGGTTCCGAGGCCCGCGCCGGCGTGCGCGCCTTCGATGAGGCCGGGGATGTCGGCGATGACAAAGCTTTCCTCTGTTGGGCCGTCGCCCGGCACCCGCACCACCCCCAGATGGGGGCGCAGGGTGGTGAAGGGGTAATCGGCGATTTTCGGACGGGCGGCGGAAATGGTCGAGATCAGCGTGCTCTTGCCCACGTTCGGGAAACCGACCAGTCCCACCTCGGCCAGCAGCTTCAGCTCGAGCTGCAAGCGCCGAAACTCGCCCGGCGCGCCGGGCTCGATGCGCCGCGGGGCCTGGTTGGTGGAGGTGGCAAAATGCGCGTTACCGCGTCCGCCGCGTCCGCCGTGGGCGATGATCTCGCGCTGATCGGGTTGGCTGAAATCGGCGACGAGCTCGCCGCTTTCAGTGTCGCGCACGACCGTGCCCACCGGCACTTGCAGGGTTACGTCGCGGCCGCGCTTGCCGTGGCAGTTGCTGCCTTCGCCGTGGCCGCCGCGTTGCGCCTTGTGTTCGGGATTGAAGCGGAAGTGGATGAGCGTGTTGTGGCGATCGGAGCTTTCCATCAGCACGTCGCCGCCGTCGCCCCCATCGCCGCCGCTGGGGCCGCCGCGGGGGACGAACTTCTCGCGCCGGAAGGCAAGGCAGCCGTTGCCCCCTCCGCCCGCCTGCACCCGGATCTCCACCTCGTCAACGAACATTTATTAATCGCGGGCGCCCAGCGCGGCTTTGCCGCGCGGCCCGCTCTCCAAGGCCGCACGACCGCTGCGCCGGGGGCCCCTACTCCCCGGCTCCGCTACGTGGCGGCTGCGCCAGGCTCGGGCTCCCCTGCAATCCTTTCCGAGATCATACTACTGCGGTGCGCTCTCTAAGGC
>JBOGKL010000140.1:0-1517 GCA_050745525.1 Terriglobales bacterium
CGCTGCCGCTGGCCGCCGGAGAGCTTGACGCCGCGCTCGCCGATGACGGTGGCATAACCCTTGGGAAAGTCCGCGGCGAACGCGTCCACGCGCGCAATACGGCAGGCGCGCTGAAACTGTTCCTCGCTGGCCTGGGGACGGGAGAAAAGTACGTTGTCCCGGACGGTGCCGTCAAATAAGAATGTCTCCTGCAGCACCACACCCAGCCGCTCGCGATACGGGCCGAGGCGGAGCGTGCTGAGGTCGCGGCCATCCACGCGGACCGCGCCCGTGGTGGGCGTGTAAAAGGCGGCCAGCAGGCCGATGATGGTGGATTTGCCCGCGCCCGAAGGGCCCACCAGCGCGGTCATGGTGCCGGGGGCGGCGGCAAAGCTGACTGCGTGCAATACCTCCGGCCCCGGTACGCCCTCTTCGCTGTAGGCGAACGAGACCTCCTCGAACTCAATCGCGCCCCGCAGCTCGCCGGGCTCGCCGGTGCGGCGCGCGTCCCCGTCTTCGGGCGGCATCTGCAGCAGCTCGTAGGTGCGCTCCAGGCCGGCCATGGCTTCGGAAAGCTGCGTGCCTATGCCCACAATCTGCATCACGGGAGCGACCAGCATGGCCAGGTACAGATTGAAGGCGACCAGGTCGCCGAGCGTGATCGTGCCCGCGAGCTCGCGCTTGACGCCCATGTACCAAATCGCCGCGCCCACCACACCCACCAGCACTTTGGCGCTGAGATCCATGGCCGAGGCGGCATTCAGCGTCTGGAATGCGTTTTGCAACAGGCGGTTGAGGCCGATGCGGAACACCCCCTCCTCGTGCGCTTCGGCGTGGTAGCCCTTTACCACGCGCACGCCGGCGATGGATTCGGTCAGCCGGCCGGTGACCTCAGCGTTGATCTTGCGGCGGTCGCGGAAAATGGGTCGGATGGCGGCAAACGATTTGCGGACGCTGAAAGTGAACAGCGCTATCAGAATCGCCGCCACCACGGTCATGGCCAGGTTGATCCGGACCAGCAGCGCCAGCGCGATCAGGGCGGTAATGATGCTGCCCGCGAACTGCGCCAGCCCGGTGCCCAACAGATTGCGCACGCCTTCGACGTCGCTCATCACCCGCGCCACCAGCGTGCCGGTCGAGTTGTGATCGTAAAAGCTCACCGGCAGCCGCGCCACGTGCGCCTGCACGCGCCGGCGCAGCTCGTTGATCAGCCGCTGCGCCTCTTTCGACAGCACCTGCACCAGCGCGTAGCTGGTCGCGCCCTGCACGGCCGTGGCCGCCAGGACGATGGCGATAATGGGCAGCAGCCAATCGAGCCTTTTCTGCCCGATGACCTGGTCAATAAGGTACTTGCTGGAGGTGGGCAGGACCAAGCCGCAGACCCGGTTGACCACCATCAGGGCAAAGCCGGCCAGTAGCAGCGGCCAGCGCGGTTTGAGCAGCTCCAGAGCGTGCGGCCACACCTCGCGCCAGCTCTTGTTGAGCTTGGCATTGGAGCGCATGCCGTTCATGCCCCACCCCATGCCGCCCATCATGCC
>JBOGKL010000141.1:0-5416 GCA_050745525.1 Terriglobales bacterium
CAAGAGCAAGGAAGTGCCGAGCGCCATCCGCAAGGGCATCGAGGCGGCGAAGAAGAACCTGGTGCAGATCCAGCGCCTCGACCTTACCATCGCGCACACGGTGCTGGGCCGCTACGGCAGCGGCCGGGTGCTGCTCAAGCCCGCCCCCGCCGGCACCGGTGTCATCGCCGGGGCGGCGGTGCGCGCGGTCATGGAGTCGGCCGGCATCGCCAACGTGCTGACCAAGAGCATCGGTACGACCAACCCCCACAACGTCATCAAGGCTACCTTCGCCGCGCTGCAGCAGTTGCGCGACAGGGGGCAGGTGGCGAGCCTGCGCGGCAAGACGGTCGAGCAGCTTTGAGTTATCCGGAGCCGAACATGCCCTCCTCACCGACCCTTCGCATCCAGTACTACCGCAGCGCCATCGGCCGCTCCTGGCGGCAGAAGGCGATCGTGCGCGGACTGGGCTTGACCAAGCTGCAGCAGGTGGTCGAGCGTCCCGACACGCCCGGCTTCCGCGGCATGGTGGCCAAGGCGCCGCATCTGCTGCGCATTCTGTCCGCAGCGCAGGGAGAGAAACGATGAACCTCAGCGATATCCGCAAACCCGACGGGGCCACGCATCCGCGCAAGCGGCCGGGACGGGGCATGGGCTCCGGACACGGCAAGACCTCCACGCGCGGGCACAAAGGCCAGCGCTCGCGCTCCGGCCATCGCCTGTTGCGCGGCTTCGAGGGGGGGCAGATGCCGCTCCACCGCCGTGTGCCCAAGCGCGGCTTCCACAACCTGTTCCGCAAGCGCTGGGCCATCGTGAACCTCGACCAGGTGGCGCGCCTGGGCGTGGCCGAAGTTTCCCCCGAGCTGCTGCTGGACCGCGGACTCATTGCGCATGTCTACGACGGGGTTAAAATCTTAGGTCGGGGCGAGCTCGCGGCGAAGGTGACGATCACCGCGCACGCGTTCACGGCCTCGGCTAAATCCAAGATCGAAGCCGCGGGAGGGAAGGCTCAACTGCTGAGCTAGACCGCTCGCTGGCGCAATCGCGCGTGTTCCATGGCTTTCGAATCCATCACCAATATTTTCAAGATCGCGGACCTGCGCAGACGCGTACTGTTCACCTTCTTCATCCTTTTTGTCTTCCGCATCGGCTCGCATATCCCGACGCCGGGCATCAACACCGCGCTGCTGGAGCAGTTTTTCAAGCAGAACGCGGGCACGCTGCTCGGCTACATCAACATGTTCAGCGGCGGCAACTTCAGCCAGATGACCGTGTTTGCGCTGGGGATCATGCCCTACATCACCGCCGCCATCATTCTGGAATTGATGACGGTGGTGTGGCCGTATCTGGAGAAGCTGCAGAAGGAAGGCGAGCTGGGGCGGCGCAAGATCACCCAGTACACGCGCTGGCTGACGCTGTTTCTCTCCATTTTCCAGAGCCTGGGCATCGCCTACACGCTGCAGAAGAACACCTTCAACGGCGCCGGCTTCGTCATCAACCCGGGCGTGAGCTTCGTGCTGATGACCGTGCTCACGCTCACCACCGGCTCGATCTTCGTCATGTGGCTGGGCGAGCAGATCACCGATCGCGGCGTCGGCAACGGCATGTCGCTGCTGATCTTCGCCGGCATCGTGGTGGGGCTGCCTTCGGCCATCGGGGATTTGTGGACCAAGATTCAGACCAATACGTGGGGGCCGTTCACGGTGCCGGGCATGCTGGCGCTGCTGGGGTTCATGCTGGCCGTCATCGGCTTCATCGTCTGGGTGGAGCGCAGTGAGCGCCGCATTCCGGTGCAGTACGCCAAGCGCGTGGTCGGGCGCAAGCTCCTGGGCGGGCAGGCGACGCACCTGCCCATCCGCGTCAACAGCGGCGGGGTCATGCCGGTCATCTTCGCGGCCTCGATTCTGACGTTTCCGGGTACGGCGGTGATGCTGCCGGCGATCAAGAACAGCAAGGTCTTCGGGCCCATGTTCGCCTCGATGGCCTACCCGATGCCGCTGTACAGCCTGATCTACGTCATCGCCATTATCTTCTTCGCCTACTTTTACGTCTCGATCATCTTCAACCCGGTGGAGGTGGCCGATAACATGCGCAAGTACGGTGGCTTCATACCCGGCATCCGCCCCGGCCGCCATACCTCCGAGTACATCAACAACATCCTGACGCGCATCACGCTGGTGGGGGCCATTTACCTGGTGGTGGTGTCGCTGGTGCCGCAATTCCTGCTCTCGGGGACGGCGCTGAACCACCTGCCCGGGATTTTCGGGACCTGGTTTGCGAGCGCCCCGACCTGGTTTCTGAACGGGCTGGGCGTGAACTTCTACTTTGGCGGCACCTCCCTGCTGATCGTGGTGGGGGTGGCCATGGATACGGTGCAGCAGGTGGAGGCGCAACTGATCATGCGCCACTATGAAGGCTTTACCGCGCGCTCCTCGCGCATTCGAGGTCGACGTTCCTACTGGGCATGATCGCGCGGCCGGCATCAGAGGCGCAGACGGCTTTGCCCCCCATCGTTTTGTTGGGGGTGCCGGGAGCGGGCAAAGGTACGCAGGCCAAGCGCCTGGTGACGCGATACCACATCCCGCAGCTTTCGACCGGGGACATGTTCCGGGAAATTGCCGCCTCGGGCAGCGAGGTGGGTCAGCGCCTGCACGAGACCATGCAGGACGGGGCGCTGGTGGCCGACGAGTTGGTGTGCGCGGTGGTGGGGGAGCGGATCGGGAGGCCGGATTGCGCCGGCGGCTATATATTGGACGGATTTCCGCGGACGGTGCCGCAAGCGGAGTGGTACATGCGGTTATTGTCCCGGCAGACGGGGGATAAGGCGGCGGCGCCGCGCGTTGTTGTGATCTATTTGGCCGTCGGCTATAATGATCTGTACCGCCGGTTGCTGGGCCGGAGGAGTTGCCCGACGTGTGGGCGCATCTACAATGATTTTACCCAGCCTCCCCGCCGGGCAGGCGTGTGCGATCTCGATCAGTCGCCGCTGGTGCAGCGTAAGGACGACGACCCCGCCGTCATACGCGAGCGCCTGAGCGCTTACGAGCAGCAGACACTGCCGCTGGTGAGTTTTTTTCGCCGTCTTGGATGCTTGCTGGAACTCAGCGGCTCGGAGGCGGTGGATCGGGTCAGCGAGAAGATATTTGCCGCCGTCGAGCAGCAGCGCTCGGAGAGGCGGGATGGAATGCCGTATTGATCGCGCGCCGCACACCATCGGAGCTGGAAAAGATGCGCCGCTCGGGCCAGGCCCTGCATGCGGTGCTGGCCGAGGTGCAGGCGGCGGTACGGCCGGGGGCGACGACGTGGGACCTGGAGGAAGTCGCCGATGGCGCCATGCGCGAGCGGGGCGCCACGAGCGCCTTTCGCGGCTACCACGGCTATCCCTGCGTGCTGTGCGTTTCGGTGAACGAGCAGGTGATCCACGGCATCCCCAGCCGCAAGCGCGTGCTGCGGGAGGGCGACATTGTCTCGCTCGACTGCGGCGTGGTCGTGGACGGCTACTACGCCGATCACGCCGTGACCGTGGTGGTGGGGTCGGCCGAGGCGGCGACGGCGGAAGGCCGCAAGCTGCTGCAGGCGACCGAAGAGGCCCTGCTGGCCGGCATCGCGCAGGCGCGGGCGGGGGGGCATTTGGGCGACATCTCGCACGCGGTGCAACACCACGCCGAAGCGGCCGGGCTGAGCGTGGTACGCGAGTTCGTCGGGCACGGCATCGGCCGGAGCTTGCACGAGGACCCGCAGGTGCCCAATTACGGGGCGGCTGGGAGCGGTCCCAAGCTGCGGGAAGGCATGGTGCTGGCCATTGAACCGATGTGCAATCTCGGCGGTCCGGCCGTGCAGGTGGAAACCGACGGCTGGACGGCCGTCACCGCCGACGGGATGGCCTCGGCGCATTTCGAGCACACCGTGGCCGTGACGGCGGAGGGGCCCTGGGTACTCACCGGCGCCTAGGAAACAGAAGCGGCGCGCCCCGGGGAGCGCCAAGCGAGGAGAATGAGCAAAGAAGACGCGATCGAGGTGATGGGTACGGTGCTGGAACCGCTGCCCAACGGCATGTTCAAGGTGGAGCTGGAGAACCAGTTCCAGGTGCTGGCTCACATCAGCGGCAAGATTCGCAAGAACTACATCAAAATCCTTCCCGGTGACCGGGTGGCGATCGAGCTGTCGCCCTACGATCTGAAGCGCGGACGGATTGTGTATCGCTACAAATAGGAGAGGCATGAAGGTACGCGCGTCGGTAAAAAAAATCTGCACCAAATGCACCATCGTCCACCGCAAGGGCGTGGTGCGGGTGCTTTGCGAAAACCCCAAACACAAGCAGCGTCAAGGCTGAGGATAGGACATGGCACGAATTTCCGGAGTGGACCTGCCGCCGCACAAGCGCGCCGAGATCGCGCTCACGCGCATTTACGGCATCGGGCGCGCGCGCGCGCAGAAGATACTGGGAGCGGCGCAGGTGGAGTTTGGGAAGAAGGTGGACGCGCTGAGCGAGGACGAGGTGAACCGCATCCGCCAGGTGATTGAATCCGAGGGCGGGGTGGAAGGCGATCTGCGCAAGACCATCTCCATGAACGTGAAGCGGCTGATCGAGATCGGCTCCTACCGCGGCCTGCGCCATCGCCGCAGCCTGCCCACGCGCGGCCAGCGCACCCACACCAACGCCCGCACCCGCAAGGGTCCGCGGCGCGGCACCGTGGCGTCCAAGAAGAAGACGACGGCGAAGACCTAGGACATACTCATGGCAAAAGCAACCAAGGCAGCCGCCGGCAAGCCGGTTAAACCGGCCGGCAAGAAGAAATCGTTCAAGAAGCGCGAGAAGAAAAACGTGCCCTCGGGCGTGGCGCACATTCAGGCGACGTTCAACAACACGCTGGTGACCATCGCCGGCCCGGACGGCAAGGTGCTGGCCTGGTCGAGCGCGGGCTCGCTCGGGTTCCGCGGCTCGCGCAAGGGGACGCCCTTTGCCGCCGGACAGGCGGCGGTGCGCGCCGCCAGCGGCGCGCGCGAGCACGGCGTGCGCTCGGTCGAGGTGCGCGTGGTCGGTCCGGGTTCGGGGCGCGAGACGGCGATCCGCTCGCTGGCCACCGCCGGACTGGAAGTGCGCTCGATCAAAGACGTGACCCCCATTCCCCACAACGGCTGCCGTCCCGCAAAACGGCGGCGGGTGTAACGGAGCACCGCATCCCATGGCACGATATACAGGTCCGGTCTGCCGCCTTTGCCGCCGCGAAGGCATGAAATTGTTCCTCAAGGGCGAACGCTGCTTCGGCAGCAAGTGCGCGGTCGAGCGGCGGAACACCCCGCCGGGCCAGCACGGCGCCGCCCGCCGCCCCAAGATCGTCGGCTATGGCCTGCAACTGCGGGAGAAGCAGAAGGCGCGGCGCATATATGGGGTGCTGGAGCGCCAGTTCCGTGGCTACTTCGAGCGCGCCAGCCG
>JBOGKL010000142.1:0-3708 GCA_050745525.1 Terriglobales bacterium
GTGGCGCTGCGCGCGCTGCTGGCCGGTTACGGGATGCAGGAGGCCGCTGCCCCCGCGAGCGGCGCCCGAGCGGCCGCCAAACCCGCTGGCACGGCCAAGACCCAGGGCGCCGCGCCCGTGCACGCCCAGGTGGCCGGAGGTCAGACCAACCGCCCCACGACAGCGATTGTCTGGACCCTCGACCGCAACGGCAAGCTGGCGCCGGTGAAAGTCCGCACCGGCATCACCGATTTCACCAACACCGCGATCACGCAGGTGCTGCAGGGCCATCTCGCCGCGGGCGACAAAGTGGTCACCGGCGAGCTGGCCCAGACCACGGCCGGATTGCCGGGCGCGACGGGCCGGCCCGGCCGCTAAGGACGCGGATGCTGGAAGGATGCCATGCCGCAAGCGAACACCATCACCGAGCTTCCACCGCTGGCCGGCGCCGCCTCCGAGCTGGCGCCGCCGGTGATCGAAGTCTCCGGCGTGCACAAGACCTATGACCTGGGCGAGGTGCAGGTGCATGCGCTGCGCGGCGTGGATTTGGTCATCCGGCAAGGCGAGTTTGTGGCCATCATGGGGGCGTCGGGCGGCGGCAAGAGCACGTTCATGAACCTGGTGGGCGGCCTCGACCGTCCCACCCGCGGCAGCTACAAGCTGGATGGCGTGGATGTCTCCACGCTCGACAAGACCGAGCTGGCGCACATCCGCAACCGCAAGCTGGGCTTCGTGTTTCAGGGCTTCAACCTGCTCAGCCGCACCACGGCGCTGGAAAACGTCGAGCTGCCGGCGCTGTACGCGCGCATGCCCGCCGAGGAGCGGCGCGAGCGCGCGCGCGAGGCGCTGCGCATCGTCGGGCTCGCCGATCGCGAGGACCACTACCCCAGCCAGCTCTCCGGCGGCCAGCAGCAGCGCGTCGCCATTGCCCGCGCGCTCATGAACCGCCCCTCGCTGCTGCTCGCCGACGAGCCCACGGGCAATCTCGACAGCCGCACCAGCGTCGAGATCATGGACATCTTCCAGCGCCTGAACCGCGAGCGCGGCATCACCATCGTGCTGGTCACGCACGAGCCTGACATTGCCCAGTACGCCTCGCGCATCGTCTTCTTCAAGGACGGACGCATCCGCCGTGACGACCCCGTGCCCCATCCCGTCAGTGCCACCGCCACCCTGGCCGCGATGCCGGAGATCGGAGCCGAGGAGGACTGAGCCATGGATCTGGTCTCCATTCTGCGGGTAGCGGTGATGGCGCTGACGCGCAACAAAATGCGCTCGGTGCTGACCATGCTGGGCATCATCATCGGCGTGGGCGCGGTCATCGCCATGGTGGGCGTGGGCCAGGGCGCGAGCGAGCAGGTGCAAGCGCGCATCCAGGCCATGGGCTCCAACCTGCTCTACGTGCAATCGGGCAGCCATCAGGCGGGCGCGGTGCGCCTGGGATGGGGACAGACCAAAACCCTCACCTACGCCGACGAGCAGGCCATCCTGGCCTCGGTGCCCACCGTGCGCGCCGCCGCCGCCGGCGCCAGCGCCAGCGAGCAGGTCATCTACGGCACCAACAACTGGGGCACGCACATCAACGGCACCGAGCCCAGCTACTTCGACATCCGCGCCTGGCAGTTCGATCAGGGCGCCAGCTTCTCCGAAGCCGATATCACTGCCGCCAACAACGTGGCCGTGCTCGGGGCCACCGTGGTCAACAACCTGTTTCCCGACGGGGCCGATCCGGTGGGCAAGACCATTCGCATCGCCAACCTGCCCTTCCAGGTCGTGGGCACGCTCGTGGCCAAGGGGCAGAGCGGCATGGGCCAGGACCAGGACGACAACGTTTACATCCCCTACACCACGCTGCTGAAAAAAATCACCGGTGATTACTGGCTGAGCAACATCGCCCTTTCGGCCGTCTCCAACCAGGCCACTGCCGCCGCCCAGCAGCAGATCACCGACCTGTTGCGCAGCCGGCACCGCATCCGCCCGGGCCAGCCCGATGACTTCGCGGTGATGAACCTGGCCGCCTACGCCGACGTGGCCAACGAGAGCGCGCGCATCATGACCATCCTGCTGGCCTCGATCGCGAGCGTGTCGCTGCTGGTGGGCGGCATCGGGATCATGAACATCATGCTGGTCTCGGTGACCGAGCGCACGCGCGAGATCGGCATCCGCATGGCCGTGGGCGCCACCGAGGCCGACGTGCAGCGCCAGTTCCTGATCGAGGCGCTGGTGCTGGCGGTGATCGGCGGCGCCATCGGCGTCTTCTTCGGCCTGGCCACGTCGTGGCTCATCTCCGCCATCGCGCAGTGGCCGGTGGATATCTCCGTCGCCTCCATCGTAGGGGCGGCGCTGTTCTCTGCCGGCATCGGCATCTTCTTCGGCTTCTACCCCGCCCAGAAGGCGGCCCGCCTCGACCCCATCGAAGCTCTTCGTTTCGAGTAAGCGTCGGTGGGCTTGCGCCCGGCATCTAATGGAGCGTGGAGCTGTCTTCGGTTTTTGCGGTGGCCCTCGCCGCTCTGCGCCGCAACAAGATGCGCTCGGCCTTAACCATGCTGGGCATCATCATCGGCGTGGCCGCGGTGATCGCCATGGTCGCCGTGGGGCAGGGCGCCAGCCGCCAGATGCAGCAGCGCATCGCCGCCATGGGCAGCAACCTGCTCATTGTCATCTCCGGCAGCCATCAGGCCGGCGCCGTGCACCTGGGCTGGAACCAGACGAAAACTCTGACTCGTGGCGATGCCACGGCCATTCTCACCGTCCCCGGCGTGGCCGCCGACGCCCCAGGCAACGAGAGCAGTCAGCAGGTTGTCTACCAGGGCAACAACTGGGGTACCACCATCAACGGCACCACGCCCAGCTACTTTCCCATCCGCGCCTGGGAGTTTGCCGCCGGCGGACCCTTCACCGCCGCCGACGTGCAGCAGGCGCACGATGTGGCCGTGCTCGGAGCCACCGTGGTCAGCAACCTCTTTCCCGACGGCGGCAACCCCATCGGCAAGGAGATCCGCATCGGCACGCTGCCGTTCACCGTGGTAGGCACGCTCCAGGCCAAGGGGCAGAGCGGCATGGGACGCGACCAGGACGACAATGTTTACATCCCCATCACCACCCTGCAGAAGAAAATCACCGGCCAGCCCTGGCTCAACTGGATCTTCGTTTCCGCCGTCTCGCCGGCGGCCACCAACTCCGTGCAGCAGCAGGTGACGAACCTGCTGGCCAGCCGTCACCGCGTTTTCCCCGGACAGCCCGACGATTTCGCCGTCCGCAACCTCACCGCGGTGGCCAGCGTCGCCGATGCCAGCGCGCGCATCATGACCATCCTGCTGGCCTCGATCGCCAGCGTGTCGCTGCTGGTGGGCGGCATCGGGATCATGAACATCATGCTGGTGTCGGTGACCGAGCGCACGCGCGAGATCGGCATCCGCATGGCCGTGGGCGCCACCGAGGCCGATGTGCAGCGCCAGTTCCTGGTCGAGGCGGTCGTGCTCGCCGCCCTGGGCGGCCTGATCGGCGTGGCCTTCGGCCTGGCCATTTCCTGGCTCATCGCCGCGCTGGCGCGCTGGCCCGTGGATGTCTCGCTCGCTTCGGTCATCGCCGCGGCCGTCTTTGCCGCCGCCATCGGCATCTTCTTCGGCTTTTACCCCGCCCAGAAGGCGGCCCGCCTCGACCCCATCGAAGCTCTTCGTTTCGAGTAAGCGTCGGTGGGCTTGCGCCCGGCATCTAATGGAGCGTGGA
>JBOGKL010000143.1:0-6098 GCA_050745525.1 Terriglobales bacterium
AAGGGGCGCACCGGCGCCGCCCCGTCCTTCCACCCGGCTATTCGTACCGCAGGGCGGAGACGGGATCGGCGCGCATGGCCCGCAGCGCGGGGGACAGTGCCGCCAGGACGGCGACCGCGCCGACCAAAGCGGCGTCGGCCGCCAGGATCGGCGGCGGGGAAAACAACATCGAGCCGAACAGGGCGGTCAGCAACTGGGGCAAAGCCAGCGAAGCGGCAAGGCCCAGTTCCAGACCCCAGGCCACGGTGAGGGGCAATGACTTCAATAGCGCGCCTTCTCTGGGAAAGACGGAGTTCGTGACGACCATCAGGGCGCCCGAGCTCACAAAGGCTTTTCGGAGCCCGCAACTCAGGCCAGGCGGCCGCGCAGGACCGTGACCGAGGCCTTGGGCAGCCGTACCGCCGCCCCGCGGCCGGCGGCAACGGTCGAGTGGAGCGGCGGTTTTTGCGGATCGGCGTAGGCGTTGGCGGTCTCGCCATGCCAGACGTACTGCTCGCTGCCGTAGGTGACCATGCGTACGGGTCCATGGAAATAGCGGGGTCCGTTCGCCCCTTGAAACTGAATCGCGATCTCGTGCGGCTGATCGTGATCCTTGTTGATAACCAGCAACGCCCATTCGCCGTCCGGCCGCTCAACCGCGTAGGCGGTCACCAGCACATTGCCAGCCGCATCCTCCAACGAGCTATCTACCCGGTACAGCTTATGGGTCCCGATGCCGTGCTTCACCCACTCCAAATTGATAAGCCGGCTGCCCCAATAAAACGGCATATAGTTGACCACGGTGTTGTTCGGGCCCCAGGAGAAGTTGGCCCAGTTGCCCCAGCCTTGGCCGCCGTGCTCGGTCCCGCCCGGATCGCCCGGCGAATGCACGTAAAACCCGCCGCCCTCCTGAAAGAAACTGCCCAGATTGTCGGCCAGCCAGAGGGCGGAGAAGATGTCCGACATCCAGCGCGACAGCGATCCGCACAGGTTGCTCTCCGAGTTCACCAGCGGGACATTCTTCGGCACTCCGGCGTTACGCAGCCCCTGCAGCAGGCTGCGGTTGATTTCTTGTACACGATACAGATCCTTCCAGCCCATGGTGCGCGAGGCGTAGGGATAGATTTCGAAGGAGAAGAATCCGAGATCCTGGAGGTGACCGTGGGCTTTGAGGTAATCCACAAACCGCCCCGACCAGGAGGTTCGGCCCTGTGCATCGGGCCATAGGGTGACGTCCTGGTTGATGCCCTGATACACCGGCCCGCCCAGCTTTAACGTGGGGTCCACCTTGCGGATGGCGTTGGCGAACTGACAATAGAGCGCGGCGTAATCCTCGGGCATGTAGTACTGACCGTCGGCTTCCTCGCCCATCTCCAGCCAGCCGACCTTGTAGCCCCGCTTGTTCATGTAGGCCACCTGCGCCGCCCCATCCTCGGGAATGCCGTAGATGATGGCGATGGGTATCATCGCCGGCAGATTGTTGGTGATGCCGCTGGAGAGAAACAAATCGAGCCCCGTCTGGTCCCCGCGCGGATTCCGGGCCTCGGCGGTGTGCCACGGATCGGTGGAGGAGCAGTAAGTCGCCGTCTGTTTCGGGCCGGGCGCTGGCACGCGGCGCTCGGCCTGATTGGGACGTTGCGCCTGACGGACCACTCTCCGGTTCTCGTCGCGCGCATGCACCACAAGATCGTCGAACCGGCCGGAGACCTCTAGCCGCCCGACGTAGACTTCATGGATGGCGTAGCCCAAGCGGCTGCGGATATCGTTCGGATCGTGCCCAGGCGCTGGCCGCTGGTTGCACTGCGTCATCACCACCCGCACATAGCGGGTGTAGGCCGGCGTGTCGGCCAGCTTGAGCGTTACCCGGCCCCCGTTGCCGTTCGTGACCGTGCCGTTGGAAAACCGCACCCACTTGCCCATCGCCTGCCGGCTCACCGGCAGGTACTGGCCACCCTCGCCGTTGCCATCCAACGCTGGCTCTTCCCAATTCATCGGGTCATCGCCCACCCAGTACTCCACGCGGTAAACCCGTGCGCTGGGCTCGGCCCAATCGAGGCGAATGGCATCTACCGGGTAGTACTCGCCCAGATCCACGATGATCCACTGCGGGTGCAGGCTGTCGTCCTCGCCGGTGAAGTGTTGGGCCAAATAGGGGCTGCTCTTCCAGTACGTCGTCGGATCACCGTCGTTCAGCCGCGAATAGCCGCCGCTGGTGCCGCCATTATGGGTGCAACCGCGATGCGCCAATTGGTAGCCGTACGAATCGCGGATCATCTCCGTGGGCTCGGAACCACCCACAAAGTAGCCTTGCTGTTTGGCCGGATCGCTCCAGGTTCCGCGCGGATTCCAATGCCAGTACTCCACCGTCTCCGGCGTGTGCAGACGGTAGCTGATCGGCCCCCAGCCGGCCGACAAGCAAATTTTGATTACCCCCGGCGTATACAAGCGCTGGATATCGTCGTGCGAAAGGATATCCACCGAGGTTGCCATTGTGTAGTCGGGGTCAAGGGCCGCTGCCACCTTGCCCGTCCGCACCGTCAGTTGGGTCGGTCCGCCCTCTGCCTGCACATCTCGCCGCATGGCTGCCGACGCCTCCGACGGCACTGCTAGCGATGCGGCTGTCGCCGCCGCCACGCCCAGAAAGTTGCGTCGCGATGCCGACTTCAGCTTGTCCTTTTCTTCCATCTCTTCCCCTTTTGGAGGTTTTCAATCAAATCGAAACCCCGCAGCTTTGCCGCGCAACACCGTGATGGAGGCTTTCGGGAGCCTGACGGATGCCCCCTCGCCCACGCCCAGCGTGGACTCCTGCGGTAGATCGTGCGGAGCGGCGTACGCCTGCGCCGTCTCGCCGTGCCAGACGTATTGTTCGCTTCCGTACGCCACCATCCGTACCGGCCCCGTGAAAAAGCCTGGCGCAACTGCGCCCTGAAATGTGACGGTCCCATCGTGTGGCCGCGCCCGGTCGCGGTTGACAATCAACAGCGCCCACTCGCCGCCGGGCCGCTCCACCGCGTAGGTGGTTACGAGCGCATTACCGGCGGCATCCTCGACGGTGGCGTCCACGGCGTAGAGCCGGTGTTCGCCGATGCCGTGCTTCACCCACTCCAAATTGATCACCCGGCTGGCCCAGTAAAATGCGGTGTGGTCGGTGACAGCATTGTTCGGCCCCCAGACGAAGTTTCCCCAAGTGGCCCAACCCTGCCCGTCGTGATTGATCCCGCCCGCCTGAATCGGCGAATGCAAGTAGGCGCCGCCCCCGTAGAGAAAGAAGCTGCCGATGGTGTCGGCCAACCAGAGGGCCGAGAAAATATCCGACATCCAGCGCGAGAGCGAGCCGCAGAGATTGCTCTCCGTGTTCATCAGTGGAATCCGCTTGGGCAGTCCGTCATCCCAAAACGTCTGTAGTCGCTTGCGGCTCAACGGCCGCACCCGGTACAGATCCTTCCACTGCATCGAACGCGCATTGTAGGGGTGGATCTCGAACGAAACGAAAGTCAGATCCTGGAGCCGGCCGTGCGCCTTGAGGTAATCCAAAAAGCGGCCAAACCACGAAGTGCGGCCCTGCGCGTCCGCCCATACCGAAACATCCTGGCGGATGCCCTGAAACACCGGTCCGCCCAGTTGGAGCGCGGGATCCGCCTTGTGCATGGCGTCGGCGAACTGCATATAGAGCGTGGCGTAATCTTCGGGCATCATGTACTGACCGTCGCGCTCTTCTCCCATCTCCATCCAACCCACCGCGTAGCCACGTTTTTTCAGGTACGCGACCTCCGCGGCAGCATCCTCCGGCGTACTGTAGACGACCGCGACCGGAATCATGGCGGGTAGATGATTGGTGATCCCGCTGGTGAAGAACAGATCCAACCCGGTCTGCGCCCGGCGCGGAATCAGCCCGGCGGCGACGTGCCAGGGATCGGTTGAGGAACAGTAGGTGACGGTTTGCCGCGCTTCATCGGCGGCATGAACGACCCGATCCGGGAAAGCGCCATCGCTCGCGAGCCGTCCTACGTGGACTTCATGAATCGCACACCCCAGTCGGCTACGCGCGTCGCCGGGATCGTGGCCGGCCGCCGGCCCCGGGTGGCATTGCGGCATCACCACCCGCACGAAGCGGGTGTCCACAGGTTCGTCGGCTAAATCCAGTGTCACCCGCCCGCCGCTGCCATCCGTGACCGCGCCCTTGGGAAACGGCACCCAGTTGCCCATTACCTGCCGGCTGACCGGCAGGTAATCGCCGCCCTCGTCGGTGGAATCCATAGAGGGTTCTTCCCAATCCATCGGATTCACGCCGACCCAGTACTCGGCATGGTAGACGCGCGCGCTGGGCTCGGCCCAGTCAATGCGAATCGCATCCACCGGGTAACAGTCGCCCAAATCAAGGAGAACCCACTGCGGATGCCGGCTGTCGTCCTCGCCGGTAAAATGCGAGTCAGGTAGGGGCTGCTCTTCCAATAGGTGCTGCAATCGCCATCGGTCAGGCGCGAATACCCGCGCCATGCACCCCCATGGCGGGTGCAGCCGCGGTGCGGGGGACGGTAGCCAAACGAATCGCAGATTGGTTCTCGCGGCTCGGCGTCACCGACGAAGTAGCCCTGCTGCTTCGCCGCATCGCTCCATGTTCCGCGTGGGTTCCAGTGCCAGGCCTCGATCGATAACTCGGTGTGGAGCCGGTACGTGATCGGCCCCCAGCCGGCCGACAGGCAATCTCTCACGACATAGGGCTGATAGACGCGCTCAATCTCCGGGACGGAGAGAATATCCATCGAGGTGCCCAAGCTGCGGTCGGGATCAAGAGCGTTGACCGGTTTCGCCGCCCGGACCTTCAACGCCACCGGACCGGGTTGTTTGGCCTGATCGGGTTCCGTGGCTCGCGCCGGCCCGACGGTCAAAACCACGGCGGCCGCCGAAGCGGCCGCCGTGGAGAGCCAAGCCCGGTGGGAAAGCCGGGCCAACTCCGAGGAGGATCGGGGATCGGCATCGTCCATTTGGGTTCAGTCCCGGCGCTAGAAGGTGAACCGTAGTTCGGCGCTCACCTGCCGCGGCGTGTTCACCTGGTTCGTGATCTGCGCAAAATTGGGCATGTCGTTGGGATTGGGAGCCACCCCAGGACCCTCGTTCCAGAACACGTTGGGGTAGCCGTATTGCACCGAGTTGGTGAAGTTGTAGGCCGCCAGCTGCAGGGAGAGATCCTTCGACTCGCTGAACGGGAAGTGCTTCTGAATCGAGAGGTCGAGGTTGTGCGCCCCGTCGGTGCGGACACCGGGCAGCACCGGACCGGCCGTGCCCGGCATGAACTGGTTTGTCGGCGACGCCATGCAGCTGTAGTTGAACCACTCCGCCGAGGTCTGGGGCGCGCCGGTCGCGCAGCTACCGACAATATCCACGCGCTGGTTGAGCCAAGTCGTCGTCGTCGAAAGGGGTGTCGCAATCGGCTGCCCATCGCTGAGAGTAGCAATGGCGCTCACCGTCCAGCCGCCGGCGAGGAAGTTCGATAGCCCGCTCAAGTTGAGCTCCCGGCCGGTTCCGATTGGCAGGTCGTAGGACACCTCCCAGGAAAAGTAGAGCGGAATGTCCTGATCGCTGAGCCCGCGTTCCAGCTGCAGGTCGTACCAGTTTTGCGGCAACGATTCGTTGTTGCCGTTGAACGCCAGCGGTGCAGAGTCGTTGTCGGAGATGGTCTTGCCCCAGGTAAAGCTGGCCAGCATGGTGAAATGACTGGTGAGCCGCTTCTCCACCTTGGCTTGCAGTGAGTGATAGATCGAGTCGCCCCACCCGGCGCCCCAAGCGAAAATGCCGCCGCCCGGTTGGTCATAGTTGCCAGCGGAGAACTGCGGATAAGGCTGCAGCATCACCCATTGCGGCACCTGCGTGGCCCCATACCAGGGCGCCGTCGGATCGGTAATCGCCGCGGCGTCGGGATAGTTCACCATGTTCAGCAGATTGCCTTGGTACTTCTCAATGGTATTCAGGCGCAGCCCGTTGAGATCGGGTGCATTGTTGCTCATGATCAGGTGCAAGCCACGGCTGCCCACCCACGCCACCGACACCACCGTCTCGCTGGGAAACTCGTACTGCAGGCCAAAGTTGAAGTTGTAGGCGGCCATATCCGGCTGGTTGTA
>JBOGKL010000144.1:0-1664 GCA_050745525.1 Terriglobales bacterium
GGCCTGATCGTGCCCGTCATCAAGCACGCCGAGGAGAAAAACTTCCTCGGCCTCCAGCACGCCTTCAACGACCTCTCCGCCCGCGCCCGCACCAAAAAGCTCTCCCCCGACGAAGTGCAGGACGGCACCTTCTCCATCTCCAACTACGGCATCTACGGCGGCCTGATGGGCACCCCCATCATCAATCAGCCCCAGGCGGCGATCCTGGGCATCGGCGGCATCCACAAAACCCCGGTGGTGATCAACGACGCCATTGCCATCCGCTCCATCGTCTATCTCACCCTCAGCTTCGACCACCGCATCATTGACGGCGCCACGGCCGAGCAGGCCATGGCCTTCTTGCGCGACCGCCTCGAAGCCTGGGATGCCCCGATTCTGTAGTAGACTGCCGCCGTGTGGCGCACGATTGCGTTGCTCTGCCTGACGCTGGCGGTGTTTGCTGCCGCCGCTCGCCCGCAGAGCGTCCGCTCGCCCCACGGCCCCTGGATCGCCCAGCGCGTGGACGCCTCGCACGTCATGGCGTGCATGGAAATGGTGAATCCCGCCCTGCCCCTGCCGCCCGGGCTGAACATAAAGCAGAACGAGTCCCACGGAATCTGCAACACGGGCACGGCGACGCCAGCGCAAATGCGCCTCTTGCAGGCGCTGGACCCCGGCGGCGAGCATTTCAGTCTCGGCGAAAGCTACCGCTTACTTGTGGCGCAAGGCCCACCGATGGTGGTCCGCGTCAGCTCCCTGATCGTAACCCTCGGCGCTCCCGGCGACAGCGCCGATCCCGGCCTGGATACCTACCTGGGCACGCTTCTCGAAATCGCCCCCTCCGACCGCCCCCGCTTCGCCCGCCTCAGGTCGAAATACTACGCGCTGGAGCGCATGGACGCCCCCTGGACGCCCGCCGCTCTTACCGGGCATTTCATGGCCTGGCGTCCCGCCCCGCCTCCGCTTGCGGCCGCGCTCCTGGCTCTGGCGCAAAGCAAGCTGGCGGCCTCCTCGTTCTCCAACCTGACGCTGCAGCCAGGATCCGCCATCGACGTCGCTAATGTGTTTGTGACCCGCCGTATCCCCCCGGCCGCATGTCTGTTGCGCGTCGTTTGGCCGTCGCCGCGCGGAAACGGGCCGGGCCCTAGCTTCTATGCCTGGGTGGCGCTGGCGCCCACCCCGCGCGTGGTCGGCCCCGTGGACATGGCGGTGGGGGAAGGCGGCGAACGCCTGCCAAACGGCGGAGCGCGCATCCTCAATCTCGTCCCCCTCGACGCCGCCCACGTTGCCATCCTGAGCGACGACATCGAAATGTACCATTACACCTACCAGCTCTGGGTTCTGGGCCGCGACGGCTCCCTGCGCCTCGCCAACGCCTTCGGCGCCACCAGCGACTGAGCCCGAATCAAACGCGGGGGTCGCGCCGTTGGCACCGTGGGCCAAGCCGGCGCGAAAACCGCGGAGCTGAGCCAAGCTACCCGCCCCGGCAAATAAAGCGGCGCGGCCCAAGAGGAGAGCAGCCTGGCCACGCTTGGCCAGGAAGCGCCCTGGCAGACTGCTGCCAGCGGGCTGAGGGCGGCCGCAGGCGGAGCCGCATGGCAGCAGCCGGGCAGGCGGCGCTCTCTGGGTCCAGGGAAAGCGGGCTGAGGGAGGCCGCAGGCGGAGACTCATGGCCGCATCCGGCC
>JBOGKL010000145.1:0-7397 GCA_050745525.1 Terriglobales bacterium
CCCTGGGGTCGTTTCGAGCCTCGATGCCGCGCTTACAGCCGCCGCTGAGCCCGACTATTGCCTCCGAACGGAACGAAGGCTGACGCTGTACAGCTAAGCGGCGGGCCAGTGGCGGGCGAGGGCTTCGCCCAGGCTGGAGGAGGCGCGAAAGACGGCGCCGGCCTTGACGCCGCCGGGCAGGCGATAGTCGCCGATGGCCGCCAAGCCCATCGAGGCCATGCAGCCGCAGCGGGAGCAGTCGGGCGTGCCGCCAAACTGGCAGGGGTGAATGCTGGTTTTCAGGTCGGCGGAGATGACCGTGGTGGCGCGCGCGAAAATGCACTCGCGCGGAGAGGCGGGCGGCGCCTGCAGCATCGAGACCAGACGGCGCGACAGGTCCAGACGCGGGTAGATCTCGATGAGGCGGAACAGCTCGGCGATGATGCGGCGGCGTTCGTCCGGGGTGGGAATTTCCTCCAACTGCTCGCCGATTTGCGGGGTGAAGATGCTCATCCAGATTTTCTTGACATTGGCGTTGGCCGACCATTGCTGCACGAAGCGCTCCAAGTAGCCAGGTTCGCGGATCATCGGGGCGGTGATGGTGCAGTGGACGACGATGGAGTGGCCGGCGATGTTGTTCAGGATGCGGGCGTAGGTGGCAGGCTGGCGGCGGCGGTCGTGTTCCGGCTGCAATCCGTCAATCGAGACCACCAGCTCGAAGTTGGCCAGCCCCGCCCACGAGGCCGGCAGCGGGCGGAAGGCACTGGTGACGACCTGGACGAAGACGCCCATGGCGAGCAGGCGCGGCACAATGATTTCCATTTCGCGGAAGCGGACGAGCGGATCGCCGCCGACGAGGGAGACGTGCAGCGGCCGGAATTGACGCACCAGATCCGTTACTCCTTCCACCAGTGCGTCGCCGCGCAGATCGTGCAACTGGCGCAGGTTGACGCCCCCGCCCACGTGTCCTTCGCTGAAGGCGTAACAGCCCGGGCAGCGCAACGGGCACTCCTTGGTGATTTCAATGGAAAGCGCCGGTTTACGGCCGAGCAGCAGGCCACCCCAGGCCCGCAGGATGTCCCGCTTGTGCACCATACATTAAGCATGCGCCCAAGAAGCCTCATGTATCCTCAAATTACGAGGTGATTCCGGCGCGCGTGCGCATTCGCATCACAACCCGAGGTTGGGCCAGGCATTTGGCGCGCCCATCCGGCCGCATGGCGCTGGCGGTGGTGTTTGCCATTTTCGTGGCCCTAGGGATGGCCTTTATCCACTACTACAACTTTTATGCCGAGGTGATTGACGCACGGCTGAGCTCGCCGATTTTCCATCCGGCGTCGTTGGTGTTTGCCGCGCCCAAGGTGGTGGCGGTGGGCGAAGACCTGACGCCGCAACAACTGGCCACGTGGCTGCAAGCGGCCGGGTATGCCACCGATGAAACCTCGCCGGTGGGCACGTACCTGGTGGCGGGCACCACGGTGCGGATCACACCGGGGCCGGAGGCTTACCATGCCACCCTTCCGGTTTCGGTGCAGTTTCTGAACGGGGCGGTGAGCGCGATCACGGATTTGCAGAACCAGCAGGCGATGAACAATTACGCGCTGGAGCCGGAGCTGCTGACCACGCTGTTCAATCAGAAGCGGGAGAAGCGGCGCATCGTGCACTATGACGATCTGCCGCCGATGCTGGTGCAGGCGGTGCTCGACACTGAGGACCGGGGATTTTTTCATCACGGGGCGGTGAACTGGAAACGCGTGCCGGTGGCGATGTTCCGCGACGTGCGGGCGGGGCGCAAGGAGCAAGGCGCCAGCACCATCGCCATGCAGGTGGCGCGCAACATTTTTGATTTGGGATTCCAGAAGACCTTCAAGCGCAAGCTGGAGGAGACGCTGGTGGCGATGGAGTTGGAGGAGCGGCTGACGAAGCAGCAGATCTTCGAGCTCTATGCCAACCAGTTGTACATGGGGCAGCGCGGCAGCTACAGCATCCATGGGTTTGGCGAAGCCGCCGACGCCTATTTCGGCAAGAGCGTGCAGCAGTTGACGCTGCCGCAGGACGCCTTGCTGGCGGGCATCATTCACGCGCCGAACGGCGACTCGCCTTACCGGCATCCGAAGCGGGCGAAGGAGCGGCGCGACGAGGTGTTGCGCTTCATGGTGCGGGACGGCAGCATCACCGAGGCCCAGCATCTGGCGGCGGACAAGGCGCCGCTGGTGACGACGGCGGCCAACAGCGAAGCGAGCGATGCGCCCTACTTCACCGAGATGGTGCGCGACCGCCTCAGTGATGCGGCGTCGAACCAGGATCTGTCCACCGAGAGCTATCGCATCTACACCACGCTAAACCCGGAGCTGCAGGCAGCCGCGGCGCAGGCGGTGACGGAAGGCCTGAAGGAAGTGGATGCGGAATTGGCGGCGCTGCGGCGGCGGCAGAACCACGGGCGCCGGCCGCGCAAGCCGCCGGAAAAAGCGCAGGTGGCGCTGGTGGCGCTCGATCCGCATACGGGGGCGGTGCTGGCGCTGGTGGGCGGACGCAACTTCGCCCTCAGCCAGCTCAACCATGCGCTGGCCGAGCGCCCGATGGGCAGCACGTTCAAGCCCTTCGTCTATGCGACGGCGCTGGAGACGGGACTGCTGCCCAACCTTACGGCCATCACGCAGTCATCGGTGCTGAACGACGAGCCGACGATTTTTTCGGGCGGCTATGCGCCGGCCAACTTCGAGAACAAATATTACGGCCAGGTCTCTCTGCGCACCGCGTTGGCGCGCTCGCTCAACAACGCCACCATCGCGCTGGCCGAGGAAGTGGGCCTCGAGGGGGTGACCGACCTGGCGCACTCGGCCGGGATCGTGAACGCGGAGCCGACGCCGTCGGAAGCCATCGGCACCTACACGGCCACGCCGCTGGCGGTGGCGGGCGCGTACACGATGTTCGACAACGGCGGAGTCAAGGAGGCACCGCGGCTGATTGAATCGGTGCAGAACGCCATGGGACAGGTGATCCTGCAGCACGTGCCGCAGCCCACGCAAGTGCTGGACCCGCGCGTGGCCTTTCTGACCACAAACCTCATGGAATCGGTATTCGAAGAGGGCACGGCGATACGGGCGCGTGCCATGGGCTTTGACGCACCGGCGGCAGGGAAGACCGGCACCGAGCACGACGCCTGGTTCGCCGGTTTCACCGACAAGCTGGTGTGCGTGGTATGGGTGGGCTTGGACAATTACCAGCAGTTGAAGATCGAGGGCGCGCACGCGGCGCTGCCCATCTGGGTGGACTTCATGAAGGCCGCCGACCAATTGCCGACGTATGCGAACCCGCAGCCCTTCGCGCCGCCACCGGGGGTGGTCACGGTCAAGGTGGACACGGTGTCGCACCAGGTGGCGACGCCGCTGTGCCCGCCCGCGCAGGTGCAGGTGAACTACTATCTGGACGGCACGCAGCCGACGGTGATGTGCCATCTGCATCCCAGCCCGCTGATGCCGCGCGGCATCGCCGAAGCGGCGGGCAAAGCGCTGCGCTTCCTGCACCTGGCGCCGGCCGCACCACCGCCGCCCAAGGCCGCGGCGGCGAACAAACCGGCCACATCGGCGCAAGCTTTGGCCCTGGCCACACCCACCGCCAAGCCGGCCCTGCCGGCGCCGAAGAAGAAAAAGCGCGGCTTCTTCGGGCGCCTGTTCCACGCCATTGCCGGGGGCGGGGGCCAGCCACATACGCAACCATAAGCCGTCCTTGCTATGGCGGCGGGACGGGTGGATACTTAGGGCATAAGTAAGTGTGTGGGGAGGGCCCTATGCGCAGACAAATTAGTTGCGCGGCCGGGTTGGCGGTGGTGTTGATGAGCTTGTCCGCGCTCACAGCCGCCGCGCAGCAAACGTACAGCTCGAACGCGCCGCCGAAGCCGGAGGTTATATCGCTGAGCGAGCGCGGCGAGATCTATCTGGCCGAGCGCAAATATGATGAGGCGGTCGCCGTGTTGCAGACGGCGCTGCAGCAGCACCAACAGTCGGCGGTCATCTACAACGAACTGGCGATTGCGTACCAGCAGTTGGGGAATCTGGGAGCCGCGGAAAAGTATTACAAGAAGGCCGTCAAAAAAGACAAGAAGCGCGCCCGCTACCGCAACAACCTGGGCACCGCCTACTACATGAAGCACAAGTGGAAGGATGCGGGCAAGCAATTCCGCCAGGCGATCAAGCTGAACCCGAACAAAGCGGCCTACTACGTCAACCTGGGCGGGGTGCTGTTCGTGCGCAAGAAGTACAAGCAGGCGATTACCGCCTTGCGCGACGCGCTGGTGCTGGACCCGAATGCGCTGTTCCCAGCCGGCGGGAGCGGGCCCATCGTGCAGGACGTGCAGGGCGCCAACACGGCGGAGTTTCACTACGACTTGGCGCGGCTGTTTTGCAGCATGGGGATGCTGAACGAGGCGGTGCACGAGTTCAGCCAGGCGTATGACTTGCATTACGCCAAGCTGAAGGCTTCGCTGACCGACCCGGTGTTTGCGCCGCTGCGCACGCGGCCGGAATATCGCACGTTGATGGGATTGCCGCCGCTGCCACCGCCGACGCTGACGCCGCACGGGCAGGGGTGAGCAGCGGGGCGGGGCGTCGATTAGCGCGGGTCGCACACGTGGGGCGCCGCTGGCGCCCACGCGTGCGACCCGCTTTGAGGCTCGACTGGGCAGGGGCCCCGACTCCCAGCCCGGTCGAGCCTCCGGCGGCGCGGCGCTTCGTCCTCGCGGGAGCGCCACTGGCGCTCACCGCCCCTGGGCTCGGTCACGTACTTCTGTGTACGCTCCCTCGCCCTCGCTCCCTGCGTCCTCGCTCCGCTTGCATCTCACCCCTTCCAGAGGTTCGTTTTCGGGCGGGCGACTCGGAGCCTGCCGCTTAGGCGCGCAGGATGGGGCTGCCGGTGCGGCGGCCTGAGCCCCAGCTTTGGGCCAGCTCGACGACCGCAGCGGGGGCGAGCAGCTCGATGCTTTCACAGCCGCGGCGCAGCAAATCCGAGGCCAGGCGTTGCTCGGCTTCGTTCATGGCGTCGGTCACGAGCAGCACGCGGTCGAACTCGTCGAGAGCCAGCCAGGACGGAAACTCCGGTCCGGAGAGCAGGGCCATGCGCTCGTTCTCGAAGCAATCGTTGAGCGCAGCGGCGTCGGTCACCGGACAGGCTTCCGGCGGAGGGTCCGCGGCGGCGGGCCAGAAGACGGCTACGGCTTCGCCGGTCGCCGCCAAGGCGAGGTATTCCGGAAGACGCAGGGAAGCCTGGGGGCTCAGATCGCAGAAGAGAGCCGGCACAGGGCGACTATGCGGCTTGGCCGCGGGCGCCGCGGCGGCCGTCGTGAGGATCGAGGGCGGGCTGCGGGCCGCGCGGTTCCTTCCATCCGTCGGCCCATCCGTCGGCGGAGCCTGCCAGCGGCATCAGCGGGCGCACGGCTTGCACGCCGACCTGGCGGCAATCGGGACAGGAGTAATCGCCATCGTTCTGGCCGGAAAAATACCGACCGCATCCCTGACACTTCTTGGCGATCATCGCGGTGCCTCCTGCCTGTGTTTTCTACCTCGATGCTGGCGGGAATCCAGAGCTGTGTCAACCGGCCAGCAGCCCCCAGCCCCCACGCGCGGGGGGCTGGTCAACCCTCACGACGTTGGTCCGAGCGAGTAGCCTAGCGATAGGCCGGCCTGCCAGGCGCTGTTCACGCCGAACTCGGTGTTGCTGTCAATGTGGTAATAATCCACGGCGGGGCGCAGGAACAGGTGCCCACCCCAGTAAATCTTCACCCCAATGCCGGCGTGGAGCGTGAAGTGATTGGAGCTGGTGTGGTTGGTGCAGCCGGTGAAGCTTCCGCAGGTAAACGTACCGCTGTAGAAACGGAGGTTTTCCGCGCCAATGCCCACGGAAATGTCCGGCCGTATGCTCGCCCCCATGGGGATCGGCTCCCAGACGAGATTGAAGGTGTAGAGAACCGGCCGCTCGCCCACGCCAAAGTAATCGGTCTGGCTGGCGCGCCATTGGACCTGGGCGCCGACGCCCAGGTTATGCGGCAGAAAGATGACGTCGCCGCCGGCATTGAGGTAGGCCCCACCGCCGAGCTTGGGCACCCCGGAGGGACCGGCCGAGGTCAACAATGTGCCCATGCCGAGGTAGGCATCCACGGATTGGGCGGCACAGAAGCCGGCCAGCATCAAAACCGCAGCCGCAAGCAAGAGCCAACGATTTGTCTTCACGCATCCTCCCGTAGGGGTGGGCCCTCAGGACCCAAATGTGTAGCCTAACGACACCCCCCAGCGCTGGGCGTTGGGAAAGGCCGTGTTGTTGTGGATGAAATAAAAGTGCGCCTCGGGGCGCAAGAAGATGTGCTCGGTAACATACACCTTGACCGCCAGCCCAACGTGGGCCGCCAGGTGATTGCCCGCGTACTGCGCACAATTGGAGAGCCCGCCGCAACTTCCCAGAGCTTCAAAACCCTCGACGTTCTGCGAGCCCAAGCCCAGCATGAGCTCGGGGACGATGGAGCGGGAAATGTGAAACGGGGCGAATAGGACATTGGCATCGTAATAGACGGGGCGCAGGCCTGAGCCGTTACTGGTGGCGCGAAATGAGCCTTCGGCGCCCACGCCGATGGCGCCCAGCCAAAGCTCGACGCCGCCACTGGGAAAGACGCTGCCGCTTAGCTTGGGGATGCTGGACACAGCCTGTTTCGCCGTGAGAGCGTTGAGACCGGCGAAGATATCGAGCGACTGCGCGCGGGTTACAGGTGCCACCGACAGCAACAGGCCTGCGGTGATGAGAATTGCCGTACGAAGAGTTCTCAGGGTCAACCTCCAGGACTTCTGACGAGTGGACGACCTGTACCCTGATTATAACCTTGAGTGGTGGGGCGATATGATCGTGAGTTCCAGAATGAAGGGCATATGAGATGAAGGTGGCGGCAACGGAGCAGGCGCGGCGAACGATCGCACCGGCTTGGCACACGTGGGTGTTGATTGGCGTGCTCCTGCTGCTGGCCGTGCAGGGCGGGGCGGGCGCGGGGCCGAGCGCGGCCGTGCCGTTTTATGCCGGCGCGATCATTTTTGAATGGGTCTTGTTTGCCTATGTGTGGTGGGGGCTGCGGCTGGGCGGGACTTCGCTGGCGACGATTGTGCGCCGAGGCGGCGGCGCGACCAAAATATGGCGCGAGGTGGCCATTGGTATCGGGTTCTGGGGATTCTGGTACGGCGTCGAGACGCTGGTCGCGGTGGGGCTGAGGGCGCTGGGGTTGGGCAATGCAAGCGGGGCGGGTACGGTGTTTCCGCACGGAATCGGGCAGGGTGTGCTCTGGATTCTGCTCGCGGCGAGCTCGGGATACTGCGAGGAGATCGCATTTCGAGGGTACTTGCAGAGGCAGTTCACGGGCTGGACCGGCAGCGTCGCTGCTGGGG
>JBOGKL010000146.1:0-4161 GCA_050745525.1 Terriglobales bacterium
GAGGAGGGCATCGCCGCGCACTGGAAGTACAAGGACGGCGGGCGGGGACGCGGGGGGGCTGGCGCCGCCACGGTCGAGGACGAGCGCCTGCTGTGGCTGCGCCGGCTGGTCGAGTGGCAGCGCGAGATCGCCGACCCCTCCGAGTTTCTGGCGATGCTGAAGGTGGACCTGGCGCCGGAGGAGATCTACGCCTTCACCCCCAAGGGGCAGATTCTGACCCTGGGCCGCGA
Organism: Terriglobales bacterium; assembly: GCA_050745525.1. Lineage (GTDB taxonomy): Bacteria > Acidobacteriota > Terriglobia > Terriglobales > SCQP01 > SCQP01. The sequence continues at coordinate 231 of JBOGKL010000146.1, forward strand.
TGCCTGCGTGGTGGACTTCGCCTACGCGGTGCACACCGAAGTCGGCCATCGCTCCGTCGGCGCGCGCGTCAATGGCCGGGTCGTGCCCTTGCGCTATCGCCTGCGCACCGGTGACATCGTGGAGGTGCTGACCCAGCCGCGGCACACCCCGAACCGCAATTGGCTCAGCTTCGTGCGTACCTCGCGCGCGCGGCAGAAAATTCGCCACTGGTTCAACGTGCATGAGCGCCGCCGGGCCACCGAGATCGGCCGCCAGGCGCTGGAGCGTGACGCCCGCCGTTTCGAGGTAAGCCTGAAGGCCTTGTCCATCCCGGCCCTGGAGCGCGCCGGGGCCGAGCTGGGCCTGGGTTCGGTGACCGAGGTATACGCGGCCATCGGCTACGGCAAGATCTCCGCGCGCCAGCTCCTGGTCAAGCTCGTGCCCCCTTCCGAGCGCACGCCCGAGCAGGCGCGCCGCTGGCAAACCCAGCGCCGCTCGCCGCGCCCGCGTCCGGGCAGCCCCATTCTGGTGCGCGGGTTCAGCGATCTGCTGGTCTATCGCGCCGCCTGCTGCTCGCCCGTGCATGGCGAGCCCATCATTGGCTATATCTCCCGCGGCCGCGGCGTGGGCGTGCACTGCCTCTCGTGCGCCAACGTGCGCAATCTTCTCTACGAGGCCGACCGCCGCATCGAGGTCGCTTGGGCGCCCCAGCCCTCCGCTCCCAGCGCCGTCAAGCTGCAAGTGCATGCCGACGACAATGCCGGCATGCTCAACGCCATCACCAACGTGATCTCCGGCCAGGAGGGCAATATCCGCGACGTAGGCGCCAAAACCCGCGACGGCCGCGCCGTGATTGACCTGGCGGTGGATGTGCGCGATGCCGCCGCGCTCGAGCAAATCCTGAAGGGTCTGAAGCAGTTGCCCGGCGTCTCCGCCGTCGAGCGTTTGCAAGGCAGCCTCCGGTAGGCTAGCCTAGCGGAATGCCTGCTCTCGATTCGCGAACCACCGTTGCCACCCCTAACGCTCCCGCCGCCATCGGTCCTTACGTTCAGGCCGTGCGCGCCGGCGGCTTCGTTTTTTGCTCGGGCCAGATTGCCCTTGACCCTGCCACCGGCGCCTTGCTGACCGGCGGCGTCGCCGAACAAAGCGAGCGCGTCCTACAGAACCTGAAGGCGGTGCTCGAAGCCGCCGGCAGCAACTTGGCCGCCGCGGTCAAAGTCACCGTCTTTTTGGCCGACATGAACGACTTTGCCGCGATGAACGAGGTGTACGCGCGCTTCTTCGCCAAAAACCCGCCCGCGCGCTCCACGGTTGAGGTCGGGAAGCTGCCCAAGGGCGGCCGCGTGGAAATGGATGTGATCGCCCTCGCTTGAGAGCCGGTTATGCCTGCGCGGCTGTCACCCGGGGACGGCGCAGCGGTTTCACGGCTTTGCCGTTGCGGATGCAGTCGGTGCAAACCCGCAACTTGACCGTGCCACCGCCGGCCCGCTGCACGCGCGTGAGCTGAAGGTTCACGTTCCAGCGCCGCTTGGTCACATTATGAGCGTGGCTGATGCGGTTGCCGAACTGCGGACCTTTGCCGCACAAATCACAGACGCGTGCCATAGTAGAAATCCTCTCCAGGCCAAGCTAAGGTTAAGCTACAAGTATAGCGAATTGCGGGAGTTGCGGCCATGAGCCTTCGCGTCGGCGACGAAGTTGACGACTACTGCACCCGTTGTCATCGCCTCACCAATCATTCCGTCTCGGCGCTGGTGGGCGATACGCCGGCTTCCACCACGTGCCGAACCTGCGGCTTTCGGCACCCCTATCGAGGCGGCACCAAGCCGGCGCGCGCGAGCAAACCCAAGACAAGCGCCTTTGACCAGGTGCTGGCCGGGATTCTGGGAGACCAGCCCGAGCCGCCTGCCACGCCCAAGCGCCCGCGTCGGAAGCGCCCATGACGTCTTCCGACCGCGCACTGGCAGCCGGGGTGGTTGCGCCCGACGGCGAAGCGGTGTTGGCGCTGCTGGCCGCCTATCTCCCTAGCGTGCTGGGGCAGGAAGCGCTGGAAGAACTCCGCTTTTCGCGCGATCGCGAGGAACTGGAACGCCAGCACGAGCGCTGGCAACAAGCGCAGCGCTGGCGCCAGTCCGGCGGCGGCTCCGGGCTCGGAGCGATTGCCGATCCCCGGCCGCTCATCGAGCAAGCGCAAATGCCGAACGCGGCTCTCGACGGCCGCGAGTTGCTCTCGCTCGCCGCCTTCGCCGAATCGGTCGCGACCTTGCGCTCCAGCCTGCTCCCCGACGAAGCGGTCGCCTGGCCGCTGCTGGCCCAATGGGGGCAGACGCTGCCCAATTTGACGCCGCTGGCGCAGGCGGTGCGCCGTGCCGTGCTCCCCTCGGGCGAGTTGGCCGACGACGCCAGTCCGGAACTGGCGCGTTTGCGCCGTCAATGCAGCCGGCAAAGGAGCTTGATCGAGGCGGAGTTGGCGCGCGAACAGCAGCGGCTGGGCGCCTCCGGCGGCGGCGCGCTGCAGGAAGACATCATCACCTTGCGCCACGAACGCTTCGTGCTGCCGGTCAAGGCCGAAGCCCGCCGCCTGGCCGCCGGCGTGGTGCATGGCGCCAGCTCCAGCGGCCAAACGTTGTTCATCGAACCGCTGGTCACCATCGAGTTGAACAACGAGCATATCCGCCTGCGCGATGGCGAGCAGGCCGAGCAGTTTCGCATCCTGCACGAGCTGAGCAGCCAAGCGGCGGGCGCCGCGGTGGAACTGAGCGCGGCCGCACGTCTGTGGGGCGCGTTCGAACTCGAAGCCGCCAAGGCGCGCTTCGCCGATGACTACGGCGCTTGTGCCGCGGTGTTCGGCCCGGATTTGCACTTGGAACAGCTTCGTCATCCGCTTCTGGTCGCGGCCCTGCGGTCCCGTCCGGGTCGCGTTGTAGTTCCTCTCACGCTGCGCCTGGGTCAGGAAAGGATGCTCATCGTCAGCGGTCCCAACACGGGCGGCAAAACCGTCGTGCTCAAGTCGGTTGCCGTCGCCGCCTGGATGGCACAATGCGGTCTGCCCGTGTGCGCACGGGAGGCACACCTGCCGATTCTGGACGCCCTCTGGGCCGATATCGGCGATGTGCAATCCATCCAGCAGGACCTGAGCACTTTCTCCAGCCACCTGGTACACATCCGCGAGATTCTGGCCGCCGCCACCGCTGCCAGCATGGTCGCCCTCGACGAATTGGGTACGGCCACCAACGCGGCCGAGGGCGCGGCGCTGGCGGTGGCCATCGCCGACTGTCTGCGCGAGCTTGGGTGCTGGACGTTGATCTCGACCCATCACGACGACTTGAAGGCCTGGGCCAGCGCGCATGCCGGTTCGGTGGTCAACGGCTCCATGGCCTTTGATGCCGCCACGTTGGCGCCGAGCTATCAGTTCCGCCTCGGCGTTCCGGGCGTTTCGGCGGGGCTGGACATGGCCGAGCGCCTGGGTCTGCCCGCGCCCATCCTGCGCAGCGCGCGCGGGCGCCTGAGCCAGGAGCAGCGCCTAACAGCCGATTATCTGCAGCAGTTGCAGGAGAAGCTGGCAGCGGCCGAGGGGCAACTGCAGGATCTCGCGGCCCGTGACCGTGCCGTCAGCGCGCGAGCAGGCGCTGGCGGCGCACGACCGGACCTGGCAGCAGAAGCAGATCGCCGCCTTGCGGGCGGAATTTGAACGCCGCTTTGCCGCCTTCGTCGCCACCGGCGACCGGCAGTGGCGCCAGGAACTGGACGAGCTGAAGACTGCCTTGACCGCGGCCCAGCAGCGCAAGCTCGCCGCCGCCCGCACGCGCCAGCGCAACACCGCCGCCGCGGCCTGGGAGACGGAAACGGCAGCGGCGCTGGGCGCCGAGGCGCCAGCGCCCCGCGCCGCCCCCGCCGTCCGCCCTGGCGACCATGTCCGCCTGCGCTCCTCGCGCACCCCGGCGCGCGTCC
>JBOGKL010000147.1:0-6914 GCA_050745525.1 Terriglobales bacterium
CCTCGCCATTGCGCCATGCGTTGCCCTGAATGAAACCGGCGTCGTCTAGGACCAGAGTGAACCCCACAATGCCAATGAGCATGAGCCAGTACTGCAGGTTGGCCAACCGTTCGCTCCAAATCTCGCCGTACATCTCGCGCAGCGCCCCGTAGCCGGCGCCGCAGGCGATGAAGCCGGAGAAGCCGAGCAGCCCCAGGTGGCTGTGGCCGATCACGACGTTGGTGAAGTGCGTGATGCGTTCCACCGAGGGCAGCGCCAGCAGGGTGCCTTCAATCGAGGTGAAGCAGTAAAAGATCGTGCCGGCGAAGACGAACTTGAGCACAACGCTGTCGGGGATGCGCCACCACTTTCCGCGCAACGTCATCCATTGATTGGTCAGAAAGGCGAAGACGGGGATCAACAGACCGACGCTGTTGACTTCGGCAACCAGCTTGAGCCAAGCCGGCGCCGGTGCTTCAATCAAGTGATGCGTTCCCACCTGCAGGTAAAACGCAAAATACGGCCAAAAGCCGATCATGCTGAGCGTGTGGCTGTACAGAGGCTGGTCACTCTCGCGCGGAATCCAGAAGTAGCACAGCCCCAAGGCGAGCGGGGTGATCCAGGTCCCGAAAATGTTGTGAGCGTAAAACCAGGCCCACTCCGCATCCACCATCCCGTACAGCGCCCCGCTCGGCCTCCACATGACATTGCCCAGGAAGTACACAATGCAGGTGGCCGCCAATGCCCCCACCAGATACCACATGGCCACGTAGAGCAGTTGCTGCTTGCGCCGGCGCAGCGTCTGCAGCACGTTGTAGGTCAGCATGAGCAGACAGGCCATGATGATCAGATCAATGGGCCAGACGTACTCGGCGTACTCATGCGACTGCGTATACCCGGCGGCGAGGGTGAAGATGCCGAGTACGACGGCCAAGTTCCACAGCCACATGGTCCAGTTCCCCAGCCGCTCGCTCCACAGCGTGGTGCGGCTGAGCCGGCACAGGGCATAGATCATGCCGCCGATGAGGAGCATGGAGAGAAAGCCAAAGACGTTGGTGTTGACGTGAATTGGCCGGATGCGCGGGAACAGCAAATAGCGCGTCTTCACCAATTCGGGCGAGACCAGCTCGGTCGCGGCGGTCAAGCCATAGACGACGGCAACGAGGAACCACCAGGCGCCAGAAATGATAAAGCGGCGCGCGGTCGAGCCTGGGCTCGTGTCTATAAAGCGGAAATCGTTCATACCTTCCCCTTACCTCCGGGCTGGCCTTTGGGCTTGGGCTTTTTGACCGGGCCGGAGGGCAGCACCAGGAACGGCTCTTTGGGAACCTGCCTGGGCGGCCCCACGTGAATGCGCGGCCGTGACGGATAGGCGCCGTGCTCGGTGCCGCCCACCGCGGCCGGTGGATTGCCGACGATGTGATACGCGGGCTCCTGAATCGTGGTCGCCGGTGGCGCCTCCGGCCGACCCTGGCCATAGCGCTGGCGCAGATAGTCCACGAGCTGGCGCCGCTGCGCCTCGCTCAAGTAGAGGCGGAACTCATGCCAGCGCGGACCGATGGGCGGCGTGGTGGCCACGCTGGGGGTGATCATGCCGTCACTGATCGAGGTGAACAGTTCCGCATCCGTGCGCTTCGGGACCACTTGGTTCAAGTCCGGCGGCCGCGGGTTATACTCGATCCCCGCCGGCGCGTCGCCTTCTCCGCTCGCCGCGTGACAGAACTCACACTGGTCGTGGTAGAGCTTCTTCCCCAGCGCGGGCGAGTATTTCACCACGAGCGGCGGCAGGCCGAAGTCCACGTTGTCGTAGCCCATGCCGTCGCGCGGGACCGTGCCCGCCGGCAGCGGAATGCGTGGCGCCTTGCGGGGGCCGTAGGCGTAGTTGAACGACATCTCGTTTTCGAAATATCCGACGCCCTGGTACAGCCACCAGCACACGAACATGGCCGCGATAGCCAGCAGCACCAGCGTCGTCCAGCCGATGCGGCGCAGGTTCTGTTCCTGCGGATCGTCGTCAAAGGGTCGCAGGTTCGACATAGGCTAATGACGCGGCGGATGCCAGACCAGCGCCTCGTGCATGACCGGATCGCGCACCGGGAACAAGGGAACCCGCCGCATCGCCCACAGGTAGCAGAGCCCGTAGGCGCCGGCGAAGCCGCAGCTTAAAAACGCCGAGCTGATGAGCGGCGGCGCGCCGCGATGCCACAGCGACACGTCCACCATGAGGTTCTGCTGCAGCCACATCGCGGCCAGCGACAGCGAGGCCAGATAGGCGAGCGTCGCCGGGCGGCGCTTGTAGCTGCGGCTCAGGCCGAAGCCAAAGGGCAGGAAGAAGCCCAGCGTCAACGCCACCCAGGACAGCGTCACCCAGGGGTGCTGTTGTGAGAGCCGGATGAGGACATGGATGTCGTCCTGGCGGTTGGCGTACCAGAGCACCATGAACTGTGCCCAGAACTGGTAGGCCCAAAAGATGGCGAAGGCGAAGGTGATCTCGCCGTTGTCGTGCAGAACGTCGGCGCTGATGATCTCCTTCAGCCCGTAGCGCCGCCGCCACATGACGGCCAGCAGCGAGACCAGCGCGCAGCCGGCGTACCAACTGGAGATGAAGAAGAACCAGGGATAGATGTAGTCGTACCAGCCGACGTAGAGAGAGACGTTCAGATCCATCCCCAGCACGCCGTACAGATAGCAGAAGCAGAAGACCAGAATCACCCACAGGCGCGACAGCTTGCGCTGCGCGCGCCGCGCCCCGGGGCTGCCCTGGGCGGTGAGGGCTTCGTAGTCCTGGCGCTGGTCGGGGGCGGTGGAGGTGCGGAAATAGTACCAGCTCAGCCAGGCCAGGAAGATGAGGATGCCGAGGTCGCGCCCCAGCAGCCAGATGTGGTTCAGCCAGGGCAGCTTCACTGCGTGATCCCACCAGGTGTAGATGGTCCGGTGGGCGAACATGATCGGGATGAACAGCAGCACGCTCAGCGGCAGCGCCGCCGCGGCGCCTTCGGCGATGCGCTGCAGCGGTCGGGCCCAGCGCGCGTTGCAGCCGCGCGTGACCGCCGACCACACCACCGCCGCCTCGGCCATGCCGGTAAAAAAGATGAAGTCGCCGAGGTAGTTCAGCCACAGTGCCTGGCGGTCGGTGAAGAGCAGGAAGAGGAAAGCCCCGATGCCGACGCCGACCAAGATCCACAGGATCAGATACATCTTCCCGGGCGCGGTGCCGCGCAACTCGGCCAGATGGGCGGGGACGGTGAAGGTGGCGCTCATTCGGAGGCTTCCTCCCAATCCACCGGCATCGCCAGCCGGCCCCGTGCGGGGTTGAACACCAGCCAACTGCGCAGCGCGCCGCTCTGCTCCAGGTGGCGGCGCAACTCAGTTCCCTCCTCGCGCGCGCAGGGGATAAACACCCCGTAGTGATCGTGCATAAATTCGGGCTGGTAGGCGGCCGGCAGCGTCAGGTGCGGGATCTTGCTCTTCACGAAGAACGCCCCGGTGCAGGCGAAGGCGGCGTAGAGCACCGTCATTTCAAAGCAGATGCAGATGAACGGCGGCCAGCTCACAATCGGCTTCCCCCCGACCACCAGCGGCCAGTTCCGCGACATCCAGATGACCATGCAAAAGGCCACCACCACGCCTCCGAACATGCCCCCCAGCAACGTCCACAACCGCACCACGCTGATGGTCGAGCGCGGGCGCAGCGCGCGCAGCGTCTCCTCGTCGGCAAAGGGCGAGTAGGCCTCAAACTCCCGTCCCTGGTCGCGCACCCCGGCCAGGGCCCGCTTCCACGGATGCTCGTCGTCAAACGCGGCCGCCACGCCGCAAAACGGCGCCTCCAGCGTGCGCAGCTTAGCCACCCGGCAACACCTCCTCGCCCGCCGCTTCCGGCAGCAATCCGGCCGTGCGGAAGGCCTCGACCATGCGCCTGCCTTCGACCACGTCGCGCTTCACCTCGGCCACCGGGAGCGAGGGGGCAAACTGCACGAACAGCAAGAACTGCAGCATGAACCAGCCAAAGCTGCCGACTACGATCGCCACCTCGGTCCACTGCAGGTGCCACAGCCCCCAGGAGCCGGGATCGTAGCTGTAGGCGAGGGTGGTGACGATGAGCACCAGGCGCTCGAGGAACATCCCGACGTTGATGAGGATCGAGATGATGAACAGGCCCACGAAGCTGCGCCGCACGCGTCGGAAGAAAAACAGCAACGGGAACAACACGTTGCACACGCTCATGATCCAGAAGGGAATCCAGTAGTGGCCGAAGGCGCGCAGCCAGTAGGCCGTCTTCTCGTAGGTGTTGCCCGAGTACCAGGCGATGAAGTACTCGCTGGCGTAGGAGAAGGCCACGATGCTCGAGGTCAGCAGAATCAGCTTGGCCAGGGCCTCGCAATGATCAATGGTGATGTGTTCCTCGAGGTGGAACCACGCGCGCAGCGGGATGATCAGCGTCAGCACCATGGCCAGGCCGCTGAAGATGGCCCCGGCCACGAAGTAGGGAGGGAAAATCTCCTCGTGCCAGCCCGGCAACAACGACAGGGCGAAGTCCCACGACACCATGGTGTGTACCGACAGCACCAGCGGCGTCGCCAGCCCGGCCAGCAGGATGTAGAGCTTCAGGTACGGCTTCATTTGCCGCAGCGAGCCCACCCACCCCAGCGACAGGATGCCGTAGATGGTCCGCCGCCAGCCCACCGAGCGGTCGCGGATCTCGGCGAAGTCGGGGATCATGCCCAAGTACCAGAAGATCAGGCTGACGGTGAAGTAGGTCGAGATGGCGAAAATATCGAGTACCAGCGGCGAGCGGAAGTTCACCCACACGTGGCGTTCATTGGGGTAGGGAAAGACCCAGTAGAAGCGCCACGAGCGCCCCAGGTGGAGGATGGGGAAGAGGCCGGCGGTGGCGATGGCGAAAATCGTCATGGCCTCGGAGGCGCGCGAGAACGAGGGGCGGAACTTGGCGCGGAACAGGTACAAGATGGCGCTGATGAGCGTGCCCGAGTGCGCGATCCCGATCCAGAAGACGAAGCAGGTGATGTACATGGCCCACATCACGGGCCAGGCCAGGCCGCTGACGCCCATGCCTTGATACATCTGCCAGCCCCAGGCCACGGCGCCGCACAGCGTCAGCACGCCGCAGAAGCCGGTGCCCACCATCCAGGCCAGGCCGGGGGCATGCCGCACCGGGCGCAGAATCGTCTGCGACACCTCGCCTAACGTGTGCTTGGCCGGCTCGAGCTCGTAGCGCAGCGCCATGGGGGTTTAGGAGGGTCCGTTGCCGTAATGCTTGAAGCCGCCGGGGGCATTGAGGACGAAGCGGGTTTTCTTTAAGTAATGGCAGGCCGGGTAGGTGTTCTCCTCGGCGAACATGCCGTAGGAGCGCGGCAGCGCCACCAGCCGTGAGACGCGGCTGGCGGGGTCCACCAGGTCGCCAAAGACGATGGCATTGGTTGGACACGTCTGCTGGCAGGCGGTCTGCAAGTCGCCATCCTTGAGCTCGGAGTGGTTGGTGCGGGCGTCGAGTTCGGCCAACTGGATGCGCTGCACGCAGAAGGTGCACTTCTCCATGATTCCTTTGGCGCGCACGGTGACGTTGGGGTTCAACTGCTGGTTGAGCGGTTCGGGCCACTGCGGGGTGAACCAGTTGAAGCGGCGCACCTTGTAGATGCAATTGTTCGAGCAGTAGCGCGTCCCCACGCAGCGGTTGTAGACCTGGCCGTTGAGTCCCTCATCGGTGTGATAGGCGGCAAAGACCGGGCAGACGTACTCGCAGGGGGCGTTGCCGCACTGCATGCAGGGCATGGGAAGGAAGCGGATGTCGGGGTTGATCTCGGTGGCCGGGTGGGCGTTATCGCCCTCGTACTGCTCCACACGGATCCAGGTCATCTCGCGGTGCGACTGGCACCCGGAGCGGCCCCACACAGCGATGTTGTTTTCCGCGTAGCAAGCGGCCTGGCAGGCGTTGCAGCCAATGCAACTGGAGAGGTCAATCGCCATGCCCCAGCGATGTTTCAGATAGGGGTGGTGGAAGTGGTAGAAGCTGTCGGTGCCGAGCGGCTCCTCGGCCACCGCGCTCGCCGCTTCGGCCACGGTAACGGCCAGCGCGATGTTCTTGTTAAACTGCATGCGCTCCGGCTGCAGGTTGGCGAGCGTGCGCTGGCGGCCGGTGGAAGAGAGCTTCACCTTGACGCTCTGCGGCGTCCAGGTGCCGTTCGCTTGGGCGGCAGCCTGCAGCGGATGGGGCGATTCGCCCGCGCCATTGGCCCACATGCCGAACAGGGTATGGCCCTGGCCCATCATCACGCCCACGCAGTCCTGGCGGATCCAGGTGGTGACGTAGAGGGAGAAGGAGGCGGAGCCGTGGGGCGAGGTGATGCGGATGACGTCGTTGGGTTTGAACCCGAGCCGTTCGGCGGTTTTCGGGTGCAGCTCGCACCAGGGGTCCCAGGCGACCTTGCTCATGGGCTCGGCGATCTCCTGCGCCCAACTGCGGTTGGCTTGGCGGCCGTCGTAGAACTGCACGCTGGGGAACACGACCAGATAGAATTCGCCATCGCCGTCAAAGGCGGCGGGAGCGGCGAGATCGGCGGGGACCATGTCCGGTGCTGGCGCGGGCGGCTTGGCCGCGGGCGCGAGGGCAATGGGGGCAGCCGCCGGCTCGCTGACGCCTTTGCGCAGGCGCGCGTCCCAGGTGAGCGCGCCCGGTTTGCCTGCCCAGGCGGCCTCGACCGCCTGGTGCATGCGCCCGGCGCCGCCGAGCAGCACGTCCCCGGTCGGGCGCGTGTCGTAAAGGGGAATGCGGGCGGGCTGGATCATGCCGGCGACGTCGCCGCGCGGAGCGTAGTCGCCCCAACTTTCGAGGAAGTGGTGATCGGGCAGGACCAGGTCGGCGAACTTGGTGGTCTCATCCATCCAACTGGCGAAGCTGACCTTGAACGGGATTTGGT
>JBOGKL010000148.1:0-14952 GCA_050745525.1 Terriglobales bacterium
TTGCTGGAAATCCGTGCAGAGCGCAATCCAGCCGATGTTGGAGGTGCTGCGCGCGGCGGGCAGGTCGGGGCCGGGGCCAAAACCCCACAGATCGTCCAGATCGTCGGTGGCGGTGCCGATCAGCCAGGGCGATGCAGCCTCGGCCGAGCTGGTGTTGGCGGCCGCAAACTGTTGGGCGTAGATGGCAAAGTTAGGGTCGAAGACGTCCGGCAGCGTGTCCCCGCGGTAGTCGGTGTAGATACTGTCCAGGCCATTCACCAAATCCTTAACCGGCGCCGGGGCGTAGTTGTCGTAATCGCGCAGGCTGTAGTAGGACGGGCGCATGATATCCACCCAGGGCATCGGATCGGTGGTTTCGTAGCTGCCGTCTTTGTTCAGCGGCACGACGTAGGCGGAGGAGTATTCGGCCGTTGAATTGAATCCCCACGTCTGCAGCCGTTGCACGGCATGCAAACCCCAATTCGCCTCGCCTCCATATTTGCCCAGCGAGTAAGTGGCGCCGGCCGAGTTGTCCGTAATCAGGTCCACGGCAAACACGCCCAGCATCCAGAAGGGATGGCCGAGCGGATCCACAAACGTCCAGCGCGATCCGACTTTTTTCATCTGGAAAAATCCTGACCCCGTGCCCACGGAGACGTCGAGCAGACCGCCGTAGGCATCGAGCGTGGTCGCAGTACCGGTGCTGGTAGCGGTGCTCGAAGTGGTGCTGGCGGTGGTGCTGGCGGTGGTGCTGGCGGTGGTGCTGGCGGTGGTGTTGGCAGTGGTGCTGGCAGTGGTGCTGGGAGCGGTGCTGGGAGTGGTGCTGGAAGCGGGGGCCGAGCTCGAAGGCGTGTGGGCTGGGCTTGATGCTGCCTTGGTCACCACTCTCCCGCCGCAGCCTGTCAAAAGCGCTGTGACCAGCAGGGTAGGTAGGAACCAGTATTTGGGCATAGAGAGGATCATAGGCTATCAGATGGTCGAAAACACTGACCGGGTTGGTATTTTTGGTACATCACGTAGGACAGTTGTCCATGGCCGCGAGAACAGGCATTACGCTGGGCCGCGCCGTTTGCCTGCTCGAGCGCGAAGTGGGCGCGTGGCGCAGCCACGCGAGGCCCCGCGCTCTTGGAGCGAGCGGGCGGCGCAGCATCGAGCCCGCCCGTGGTCAGTGTTCTCCGTGTTCCTCCCGGCCGAATTGCAGAGTTCCCGGTATTGTCCCGGCCAGGCCAAATTGCCAATCTGAATGGCGTTGCATGCAGACTGCGCGCCACCTTTCTGGAGGAACTATCATGACTAACCCGTCCACCGCGACGACTGCCGCTGCGTTGGCCCCGGTGGGGCAGCCCACAATGCCAGGACCACTAGCCGCCGACCGGAGCGAGACCCAGTCCGGCCTACACCAGGTTCTCGGACTCGACCGCTGGCTCATTGCCCGCAGTCCCGCCATGCTCGCCATCGGCGCGCGCGCCCAGCAGTTGGCGCAGTACAACTTGGCGGTCCTGCTGCTGGGCGAGAGCGGCGCCGGCAAAGAGGTGGTGGCGCGCATGATCCACGACTGTTCGCCCCGCCGCCACTACCGGTTTCTCAAGGTGAACTGCGCCGCGCTACCGCGCGAGCTGCTGGAGAGTGAATTGTTCGGCTATGAAGCCGGCGCCTTCACCGGCGCCACGCGTGCCAAGCCCGGATACTTCGAGCAGTGCGACAAGGGAACGCTGTTTCTCGACGAAGTCGGGGAGCTGCCGCTGGCCCTGCAAGCGAAACTGCTGCACGTGCTGCAGGATCACCGCTTCACGCGCCTGGGCGGACGCAATGAGACCTTTGCCGATGTGCGCATCGTGGCGGCGACGAACGTGAACCTGCCGCTGGCGATGGCGGAGCACCGCTTCCGCGAGGACCTGTACTATCGCCTGGACGTTTTCTCTCTCCGCTTGCCGCCGCTGCGCGAGCGGCCCGAGGACATTCCCGTTCTAGTCGAGCACTTTCTGGCGCGGCAAGCCGCGGAGTTGGGATGTGATCCGCGTCCCTGCACGCCCGCGCTGCTGCAACGCTGCCTGTGCCATCGGTGGCCGGGGAACGTGCGCGAGCTGGAGAACTTCGTGCGTCGCTATTTGATCTTTGGCGAACAGGGTTGGCAGGAGGAGGAGGCAATCGCGGCCGGGGGCACGGCCACCGAGATGGCCGCCACCGCCGCGCCTGTGGGCGTTGCCGCGCCGGTCACGCGCGGCGAGGGCCTCAAACATCTGGTGCATCGCGTCACCTCCGATGTCGAACGCCAGGCGATTGCGCGGGTGCTGGACGAGAATCATTGGAACCGCACCATCGCCGCACGCGTCCTGAACATCAGTTACCGCGCCCTGCTGAATAAAGTGCGCCTCTACAATCTCGGTCCGGCCGGCAATACGGCAGGTGCCCAGTAGCACCGGGCCGCGCATGCAGGCGGAACTGCGATTCCCATTTGCTGCAATCGGTTGCACTCGCCGGCGAGCATCGGCGTTGTGGGCGCAGGGTTTAACGCACGCGCGGCCAGTGGTCCCGTAAATGCTCCTCTCTCGTACGGATGGCGAAGCAGGTCTCCGCGGCGCCATCAGAATGTCAAGCGAGGGAGGAGTGTAATCCTAGGCAACCTAATTTCTCCGCCGTCTTCGCGGCTGCCGTGGCGCTGGTGCCGGCGTTCAACGATTTTCCGGGTTGAAGCGACCCCCACATGTACACCGGCACCTACCAGAAGGGATTTCCGCGCTAAGAGGCGCGTAGAACGTTATGAAAGTCCGAACTCATCTGGTGGCTGCGGGCCGGCGTTGCGCTGCTGGTTTGGGAGCGGTACGCCAGTAAGGAGAGTAGAACTTGCGTAGCCAGGCGGGGAGAACTTTTACGGCGACCGCCCATCCGCTGAACACATCGTAATACATGGGGGTCGGATGCGGCGGCATGAAAATTCTTGGTGTTAGCGGGTTGGAGAACGCGGTGCCCTTCAAGATGCGGCAATGGCCCCAACTGGATGGCCGCGAATACCGCATCTGCCAGGGCCAGGACGCCGCAGCCGCGCTGGTCGTGGATGGTGAAATCGTCGCGGCGGCGGCGGAGGAGCGTTTCACCCGGCGCAAGCACACCGGCGCCTTTCCCGTTCACGCCATCGAGTACTGCCTGCGCGAAGCCGGAATCGAACCCGGGGAGTTGGACGAAATCGCGCACGGGTTCGACTATGAGCCGTACCGGCACATCTACAGCATGGATGCGCCATCGCGGGCGTTGTACGAGGAGGTGTTCTCGAACGAGGCTCTGCTCGCGCAAGCGCGGCGGGATCTGCCTGAAATTTCCGCCGGCCAGGTGCACCGGGTTCCACATCATGTAGCGCACGCGGCCAGCGCCGCACTGACCTCCGGCTGGGACGAGTGCCTGGTGGTGGTGAACGATGCGATGGGCGAAGTGCAGAGCCTGAGCGTCTATCGCTGGGCGGGCGGCCAACTCGAGCGGCTGATCGAGCTACCCGTCGGCGATTCGATCGGCATTCTCTACTCGCTGATCACGCTGCACCTGGGCTTCGATTTCAACTCGGACGAGTACACGATCATGGGCTTGGCGCCCTATGGCGATCCGGCGCGCTTTCGTGCGTTTTTCGACGAGGCGGTGCAATTGTGCGCGAACGGAGCGTTACGAATTCCGATGCTTCGCCTCAACCGCACGCGCGAGGAGCGGGAAACCTACGCCGCCACCCGCGCCCATCTGGATGCGCACCTGGTTCCCCGCCGGGCGCCTGAGGGGGAGCTGGCGCAGGAGCATCAGGACGTGGCCGCGGCCCTGCAGGAATGCCTGGATCGTGCGGTGCTGCACGTCTGCGAGTATTTCGGCAAACAAAGCGGACTGCGCCGCCTCGCGCTGGCGGGCGGGGTGGCGCTGAATTGCAGCACCAACGAACGTCTGGCGGCCTCGGGCTGGTTCGACGAGGTGTATATCCAACCCGCGGCCGGCGATGATGGCTCGGCGCTGGGGGCGGCGCTGCAGCGCGCGGCGCAGGCGGGGGAGGCCCGCAGCCGGCGCATGCCGGTGCCGCTGCTGGGCCCGGCGTATGGCCCGGCGCGCATTGCCGAGGCGCTGCGAGGTTACGGCGGAAGAGTGCGCGCGCGCGGCTTCGATTCCTTCGACGGTGTCTGCGCCGAAGCAGCGCGCAACATCGCCGAAGGCCGGGTGATCGCCTGGTACCGCGGACGCATGGAGTTCGGCCCGCGCGCGCTCGGCAACCGCAGCATTCTCGCCGACCCCGGCCATCCGGAAATGCGCAACCGAATCAATGCCATGGTGAAAAAGCGCGAGGCGTTCCGTCCGTTCGCTCCGGCGTGCAGCGAGGAGACCGCGCCGCACTGGTTCGCCATAGCGCCGGGCACGGCGCTGCCCTATATGGTCCGGGCGGTGGATGTCCGCCCCGAGCATCGGGCCGCGCTTCCCGCGGTCACGCACATCAACGGCACGGCGCGCCTGCAGACGGTGTCGCGCGCCGGGCATCCGGACTTCCACCAACTGCTCCAGGCGGTCGGACGGACGACCGGGCGGGAAATGGTGCTCAACACGAGCTTCAACGTGAAGGGCCAACCGATTGTGAATACTCCCGAAGAAGCCATCGAAACGTTCCTGGGAACCGGGATCGAGGTTCTATTTCTGGAGGATCATGTCCTCTCGCGCTGAACTCGCTTGCGCGCTGCTCGAAGGCCCGCCGCGCGAGGAAGGCGCGGGGGCGCGGAGCCTCGGCCAGGGCCCCCGGGTTCTCTACGCGCGCGACACGGCCATCGCGCAGCTTTTCGAACAGCAAGCCGCGCGCACGCCGCAGGCACCGGCCGTGATCGCCGCGGGCCGCACGCTCACCTATCGCGAGCTCGACGCCAGGACGAATAGACTGGCGCGCTGTCTGCGCGCCTGCGGCGTCATGCCGGAGACCTGCGTGGGCGTCGCCATCGAACGCTCGCCGGAAATGTTGATCGCGCAACTGGCGATTCTGAAAGCCGGGGGCGCATACGTCCCGCTCGATCCCGCGTACCCGGCCGCACGTGTGCGCTTCATCGCGAACGATGCCGCGGTGCCGGTGGTGCTGGCAACCGCGCGGACCCGGGCGCTGCTCGCTGGAGTTTCCGCCCGTATCCTCGACGTGGAGGAAGAGGTCGCGGCGATCGGCGCGCAATCGTGCCAGCCGCTCGCGCCTCGCGCGCGCGGCCGCCATCTGGCCTACCTCATGTACACCTCCGGTTCCACGGGAGAACCGAAGGGCGTCATGATCGAGCACCGCAACGTGCTCAATTTGTTCGCGGGCATGGATCGTCTCTTGGGTCCGGGTCCAGGGGTATGGTTGGCGGTCACCAGCATGGCGTTCGATATCTCGGTGCTGGAACTGTTCTGGACGCTCACCCGCGGCTTCACCGTCGTGCTCCATGCCGGTCCAGGCACGCAGGGCATCGGCGAGGAGATGCGGCAATACGGCGTGACGCATTTTCAGTCCACGCCCGCGCTCGCCCGCCTGCTGGCGCTCGATGTGCGCGCGTTGGCCGCGCTCGGCGGCCTGAAGGCGTTGCTGCTCGGCGGTGAAGCACTGCCGGTGGCGCTGCTCGACCGTCTGCGCGAGTTCGTGCGCGGCGATATCTTCAATATGTACGGTCCGACCGAAACCACGGTGTGGTCCACCGCGCATCGCGCCGGGCGGGAGGGCGGCCGCGTGCCCATTGGCAAGCCGCTCGCGAACACGCAGGTGTACGTGCTCGACGCCGCCGGCCGGCGCGTGGCGCCCGGTGCCGCCGGGGAGCTGTACATCGGCGGCGACGGGGTCGGGCGAGGCTATTGGAGGCGCGCGGCGCTGAGCGGCGAGCGGTTCCGGCCGGATCCCTTCCGCGACCGGGTTATCGCCCCCGGCGCAAACGCCGCAGCGCCCGCGCGTCTGTATCGCACTGGCGATTTGGCCCGTTTTCTGCCCGACGGCAGCCTGGAGTTTCTCGGCCGCACGGATGCGCAACTGAAGCTGCGCGGGGTTCGCATCGAGCCGGGCGAGATCGAAGCGGCGCTTGAATCGCACCCGGGCGTGCAGCAAGCCCTCGTCGTGGCACGGGAGGACAAACCCGGGGATCAGCAACTGGTCGCCTATCTTCTGCCGCGGGGCGAGCCGCCGCAAGCGGACGAACTGCGCGGCCTGCTGGCGGCCACTCTCCCCGAACCGATGGTGCCGGCGCGTTTTGTCGTGTTGCCGCAGTTTCCTCTGACCGCAAACGGGAAAATTGACCGTGCTGCGCTGCCGCCGCCCGTGGCGGAGTTCGCGGGGTTTGCCGCAGATCCTGCCGCCGCCGTGCCGCGGTTGGAGACGAGCGTCGAGCAGGGGATCGCGGAGACATGGTGCGAGGCGCTGGGTGTGCGCGAAATCGCCTGGGATGCCAATTTCTTCGATTTGGGCGCGCATTCGCTGATGGTTGCCGAAGTCCACATGCGATTGCAGCAGCGGCTGGGTCATGACTTTCCGCTGCTCGATCTGTTTCAATTCCCCACGGTGGCGCTGCTGGGGAAGCATCGGCGCCAGGCCATGGACCCCGGCGCCACGGCCGCACGTGAAGAGGCTCCTGCCGTGGCGGACAGGACGGCCGCCGCGCGCCGCCGGGCGTGGCGCGCGGCGCGAGCCGATGCGGATGAACAGGAGCCGGCATGAACGGCTCCGCGATTGCGATCGTGGGCATGGCCTGCCACTTCCCGGGCGCAAGGAATGTCGAGGAGTTCTGGGCAAACCTCCGCGCCGGCCGCGAAGCGATCCGCGCATTGAGCGAGGAGGAACTGCTCGCCGCGGGTGTCTCGCGGCGGGAGTTGGCGAATCCGGATTACGTTCGCGCAGCCGCCATGCTCGACGACGTGGACAAGTTTGACGCGCCTTTCTTTGGCATGAGCCCGCGCGACGCGGCCATCATGGACCCGCAGCACCGGCACTTTCTCGAGTGCGCCTGGGAGGCGCTGGAGAACGCGGGACACGTGCCTGGCGGGCAGGAAGGCGCGATCGGCGTCTTTGCCGGTTCGGGCATGAACGGGTATTTGATTCACAACCTGCTGGCCAACCCCGCGCTGGCTGAAAGTACAGACCTGTTTCTGCTGCGCCACACCGGCAACGACACGGATGTGTTGGCCACGCGGGTGTCGTATCAGTTCGACCTGCATGGGCCGAGTCTGAGCGTACAGACCGCGTGTTCGACCTCGCTGGTTGCGGTGCATCTGGCGTGCCAGAGCCTGCTCAGCGGGGAATGCGATCTGGCGTTGGCGGGCGGCGTGACCATCGAGGTTCCACATGGCCGCGGTTATGTGCATCGCGACGGTGGAATCCTCTCGCGCGACGGGCATTGCCGCGCGTTTGACGCCGGCTCCAGCGGGACGGTGTTCTCGAGCGGGGCGGGCGTCGTGGTGCTGCGCCGGCTCGCGGACGCGCGGGCGGAGGGAGACAGCATCCACGCGTTGATTCTCGGCTCGGCCATCAACAATGACGGCGCGCGCAAAATCGGCTTCTTCGCGCCGAGCGTCGAAGGGCAGGTGGAGGTGATCGCGGATGCGCTGGAGGTGGCGGGCGTGGGTGCGGCGGAGATCTCCTACGTCGAGACGCACGGAACGGGGACCGCCATCGGGGATCCGATCGAGATCCAGGCGCTGGCGCAGGCGTTCCGGCGATCCAACCCGGGGACAGCGCACTGCGCGATCGGCTCGCTGAAAGCGAGCGTCGGGCACATGGATGCGGCGGCCGGCATCGGGGGCCTGATCAAAACCGTGCTCGCGCTGGAGCATCGCGAACTGCCGCCGAGCCTGCATTTCCGCACGGCCAATCCGTTGATTCGAATCGAGGAGACGCCGTTTGTCGTGAACGCAGCGCTGCGCGCGTGGACCGCAGAGGGGCCGCGCCGCGCCGGGGTGACGTCGCTCGGAGTTGGCGGCACCAATGCGCACGTGGTGCTGGAAGAAGCGCCAACCGCCGCATGCGGGCCTGGCACGAAGCCGTTTCAGGTTCTGATTGTGTCGGCGAAGACGGAGCCGGCGGTCGCGTGCGCCGCCACGAACCTTGCCCACCATCTGGAGTCGCACGCCGGGCAGGACTTTGCCGATGCCGCCTTCACGCTGCAAACGGGGCGGAAGGAATTCCGCTGCCGGCGGGCCCTGGTTGCCGCGGGCAGCGCGGATGCCGCCGCCGCGCTGTGGACGGACGATCCGAAGCGCGTGTGGCGCGGGACGGCGCCTCGGCTGCCGCCGCCGGTGATCTTTCTGTTTTCGGGCCAGGGCTCGCAGCATGGGAACATGGGCGCCGATCTGTACGCTTCGCAGCCGGTATTCCGCGCCGCCCTCGACCGCTGCGCGGAACTGCTGCGGCCGCAACTCGACCTGGATCTCCGCGCGCTGCTGTATCCGGCCGGGAGCGAGAGCCAGGCGGCCGCGGCGCGCCTGAACCAGACCGGGTACGCGCAACCGGCCCTGTTCGCGGTTGCCTATGCGCTGGCGCAATTGTGGCAGGCCTGGGGCGTGCGGCCGCGCGCCATGCTCGGCCACAGCATTGGTGAATATGTGGCCGCGTGCCTGGCGGGCGTGTTTCCGCTGGAAGAGGCGCTGGCGCTGATTGCGCTGCGCGGCCGGTTGATGCAGCAAATGGCGCCGGGCGCGATGCTTTCGGTGGCGCTGCCGGCGAGCGAGCTCGAGCTGCGGCCGCCGCTTTCGCTGGCGGCGATCAATGGCCCGGATCTGTGCGTGGTGTCTGGTCCCTGCGAGGCGATCAGCGCGGCCGAAAAGACCTATGCGGCGCGCGAGGCCGCCTGCCGCCGCCTGCATACCTCGCATGCATTCCATTCGGCGATGATGGAGCCGATGCTCGCAGAATGGCGCGAGCGTCTGGACTCGATACGGTTCCTGCCGCCACAGATTCCGTATCTGTCGAACCTCACCGGCAAGTGGATCACCGCGGAAGAGGCGACGAATCCGGACTACTGGGTGCGCCACGTCCGTCAGACGGTACGTTTTTCGGACAACCTTGCCGAAGTCTTTCGCCTGGGGGCGAGCGAACAGGCGGACTGCATTCTGCTCGAAGCGGGGCCGGGACAGGCGCTCACGGCGCTGGCGCGGCTGCATCCGCAGCGCGGGCGGGCGAAAGTATTCGCCTCCTGCCGTCATCCACGCGAGCCGGTCTCGGACCTACACTTCCTGCTCGGTACGCTGGCGCAACTGTGGGTTGCGGGGCAACCGGTACCATGGGACGCGCTGCACGCGGGCGAAAGCCGCCGCCGCATTCCACTGCCCACATATCCGTTCGAGCACCAGCGCTACTGGTTTGAGCCCGGCCCGCCCGCCACGCGCGAGGCCGTGGTAGGGGCACCTCGTCCGGACGCGCACGCGGCCGCTTCCCCTGCGAGCTCCGGGCTGCCCGCGCCGGCAAGCGCCCAGCATGACGTTGGCTCGTGGTTCCAGCAGCGCGTCTGGAGGAAACAGGATGCGCCCGCCGGAGCCGCGCGGCCGGGCCCCGCCGATTGGTTGATCTTCGACGACGAGACTGGCCTCGGCGACGAGCTGCTCGCGCGACTCGCGCGCGAGGGCGATCGTGCGGTGCGCGTGGTTGCGGGGAAACATTATCGGCGCCTCGGCGCGCGCGAGTATGCGATCCGGCCTGGAGTGCGGGCGGATTGCGACTTGCTGCTCGCCGATCTCGAAACGCGCGGCGCGACACCGCAGAAAATCGTTCATCTCTGGATGGGGCTGGATCTCGATTCGGAGCTGACACGCGGCTTCTATAGCCTGCTGTCTCTGGCGCAGGCGATGGGGGACCGTGACGTGTCCGCATGCGCGATCGCAGTCGTGTCGCGGGGATTGCACGCCGTGGCCCCTGTGGGCGGGGCGGTGGCCCATCCGGCGCAGGCGCTCCTGCTCGGTCCGGTGCGGGTGATTCCCAGGGAGCTGCCCGGGATTTCGTGCCGGAACATAGACTTGGAACTGTCGACGCCGCACGGCGAGGCCGCGAACCAGATCGTCACCGAAATGTCCATGGCTTCGCGGGAGTCGGTGATCGCCTATCGCGGCAACGCGCGTTGGGCGGAATCGTTTGGCCCGCTCGCCGCCGCGACCGGGGCTGCGCGCTCGCACTTGCGTGAGCACGGCGTGTATTTTATTACCGGCGGTTTGGGCGGGATCGGCCTGGTAATTGCCGAGGCATTGGCGCGCGAATGTAAGGCGAAACTTGTGCTTGCCAGCCGCACGGGCATCGCCACCACCGGCCGGTTGAGCGAACGGCTGGCCGCGATCGAAGCCTTGGGGGGCGAGGTACTGACCGTCCGGGCCGACGTGACACGCCGCGGCCAGCTCCGCGTGGCGTTGCGCGCGGCGCGCAAGCGTTTCGGCGCGATTCACGGTGTGATCCACGCCGCAGGGGTGCTCGAGGATGCGCCGCTGCAGCTCAAGACGCGCGAGAGCGCCGCGCGCGTGTTGGCCCCCAAACTGCAGGGAACGGTGGCCCTGGAGGAGGAATTGCGGGACTATCCGCTCGATTTTCTCGCGCTGTTTTCCTCCATCAGCTCGATTGCGCCGCCGCCGGGACAAGTGGACTACGCCGCCGCCAACGCTTTTCTGGATGCGTTCGCCCAAACGCACCGCGACCGGCGCGTCGTCTCGATCAATTGGGGCAGGTGGGAAGGAGTCGGCATGAGTGGTGGCACCGCCCCCCCCCGTGCCGGCTCCGAGGTGCATCCCTTGCTGGGCCGCTGCGTTTCCCAGACTCCCGAGGAGGCGACCTTTGACGCGTGTCTGACCTGCGCGGAGCACTGGATTCTGGGCGAACACACGCTACGCGGCACCGCGGGCGGCATGCAGGACCTCGGCGTCTTGCCCGGCACCGGCTACCTCGAAATGGCCGCGGCTGCCTATCACCGCGCCGCGAGCCGCCGCCCGCCGTCAACCGGCGAGGCGGTGGAATTCAGCGAGGTGTTTTTCTTCTCACCGCTCGCATGCGAGAAGAGCGGTTCCACGGACGTGCGAATTCGACTGCGCCGGGAGGGCATGGCAATGCGTTTCTCGGTACTCTCGCAAGCGTCCGGATGGGTGGAAAACGCTTCGGGTCTGATCGCTCGGGCGGCGGGCGCGCCGCCTCCGAATCAGGAGATTGCCGCCATTCGCGCCCGCTGCTGCAAGCGTGTTCTGCGCTTCCACGAGTCCGATCGCACGCGCCAGGAGCAATATTTCGCGTTTGGTCCGCGCTGGAGGAGCCTGCGAACACTCCACCTGGGCGAAGGCGAGGCCTTGGTGGAACTCGAGTTGCCGGAGCCGTTCGCCGCCGAGACGGGGCAGTATCGACTGCATCCTGCCTTGCTTGACCTCGCCACCGGCGCAGCACTCTATGCGATCGAGGGGTACGAAGCCTCGAATGCGCTCTATCTGCCGCTCTCCTACCGGCGCTTTACGCTTTACGAGCGGCTGCCCGCCAAGTTCCTCAGCCATGCCCGGGTGCGCGATGCGGGCGTCGAGAGCGCCGTCGCCAGCTTCGATATCACGCTGCTTGATCCTTCCGGGCGTGTGCTTGCTGCCATCGAGGAGTTCTCGATGCGCCGCCTGAAGGAGGCCTTCACGCTGGCTAAGGCGTCCGGACCCGTGCTGCCGGAGGGCGAGAGCATAACGATCAGGGAGGAAGCACCCGCCGTGCGGGCCATCTCCGCGGCTCTGGGCGCCCGCGCCTTCCTGCGCGCGGTTGCCGAGGACATGCCCGCTCAGGTCATCATTGCTCCGCAACCGCTCGAGGCGGCTGGCCCGGCCGTTGCCGCGCCGGAGCCACCGTCCGCCGGGGCCGCCGGCAGTGAAGTCGAGCAGGTGCTCACCGGATGGTGGCGAGAGCTGCTCGGCGTGGAGTGCGCCGGCGCGGACGACGATTTCTTCGAGCTCGGCGGTCATTCGCTGATCGCGGTGATCCTGTTCAGCAAAATCAGGAAAACCTATGGCCTGGAGCTGGGGCTGGCGACGCTTTTTGAGGCGCGCACGATTCGCCAGATCGCCAAACTCATTCGCGAGACCGGCGCGGCGCCGGCGGCGCGTTCCTGGCCGGCGGTGGTGCCGATTCAGAAGGAAGGCCCGCATCCGCCGCTGTTCATGATTTCCGGCTTGGGCGGCAACGTCCTGAACTTTCAGCGGTTGTCGTCGCTGCTGGGCTCCAACCAGCCCTTGTACGGGCTGCAGCCGCCGGGGCTCGACGGCCACAAGCAGTTCCTTACGTGCATCGAGGATCTGGCGGCTTTCTACCTCGGCGAAGTTAAGACCGTGCAGCCCGCCGGGCCGTATTACCTGGGCGGCTATTCCTTCGGCGGACTCGTCGCATTCGAAATGGCGCAGCAGCTTTGCGCCGCCGGGGAATCGATCGCGTTCCTCGGCCTGTTCGATACCAGTCCGTGGAATTACGTTGAACGCATCAAGCGTTCCCTGCGCCCTTCCGAGCGCCTGCAGCTGTTCAAAGCGGGGTTGAACCACATATTGTTCCAAGCGGATGGGTGGCTATATCTGCAAAGCCGGGTGCGCCACCACGGCTCGCAGGGAATTCACCACTTGTGGAAATGGACAGGGAGGCCCGGCCCGGCGCGCCTGCGTGGCATTGCAGAGATCAATTCGCTGGCGGCGGCAAGCTACCAACCGAAACCGTATCCCGGCAAGATCACCTTGTTCCGCTCCATGGAGCGCGACATCCTGAATGGCAGCGACAGGCTTCTGGGCTGGGGCGGCCTGGCTGCGGGCGGCATTGAGGTCCATGCCGTTCCTGGAACGCATCACAACATGACACGCGACCCCCATGTCCAGGTTATGGCCGCGGAGGTGGGCCAATGCCTGGCGCAAGCGGCGCTCGCGGCGCAAGCCACCGCACCGGCTGCCCCGCCCGAAGCCGCGCCCAAGGCGGACACGCGTACCGTCTCCGCGCTGGCGCGCGCCAATCAATCGCTGGTCGGAGCGCTCTTGCCCTCCACGCTTTCGCCCACTCCCGAACCAAGCTTGCTGGGGGGGAACCCCCGATAACGGGCTGAACCTTCAGTGCGTCAAATCAAGCAGGTTGCATTTGCCTCGTCACGCTGTCGAATCGGCATCGGAGACGCATTGACGGGCCAAAGCTGGGATCGCGCTATCGTGGGTTTGCGCACGCTGCTTGTGAACAACGCAAGGAGCGGTGTCGGAGGATGGGCCGGCACTTCTCGCAAGTTCCAGCTGCAGGGCGCAATAATCGCGGGCGCCCCAGACCATGCGCTGCAATTCCTTGCACTCGCCGCGCGCGCAAACATTGAGGACAAACGCTTTAATGCGCGGCGGCGATTGGCCCCGTAAATGCTCCTCTCTCATGCGGATGGCGCAGCAGGGTGTCGCGACGCCATCGGGATGTCAAGCAAGGGAGGAAAGTATTCCTATGCAACGTAATTTTTCCGCCGTCTTTGCGGCTGCCGTGGCGCTGGTGCTGGCGCTCGGGGTGGCTGCGGCGGCACAAAGCACGATCACGCTCGATGGCGGCGCCGGTCAGACCGTTACCTTCACGGGCCAGGGCTCCGGTAGCCAAAATGTCGGGGTCACGCTCGGTTCCTGCAGCCTGCTCGGCGGCTGCACGCTTTCGGGCACCGGCAGCGGCAGCGGATCGCTGTCCTCTTCGGGCAACTTCACGCTCGAGTCATCGCCCAACAGCCTCATGCTGACCTCGAACGGGAATGGCGGGTTCACGGCCTCGGCCTCGGCGCCCATCAACTTCTCTTTGACGGGCACGGCCAATGGGCAAACCGGCACGCTGCTGCAGGGCACCTTGAACCTGCTCAACTTCACGCAGGCTTCCGGCTCCAGCCAGGGCACGTTCAACACGAACCTGGCCGCCAACCTCAATCTCACCGGAGGCCTCCTGGCCAGCGCGTTCACCTCGAGCGAGGGCATTCTCAACCTGAATGTGCAGTTCCCCAGCTCGACCAATGTTTCCACCCTGGTGGGAACGAACCTGCCGCTGTCTTCCACCGTATCGGCGAACGGCGCCGGGGGCATATCTCCGACTCCGGAACCGAGCACGTTGGCCTTGATGGGCGTCGGCCTGCTCGTGCTGGGCATGGGATTGCGCTTCATCCATCGCTCAGCGGCTGCCGCCTGACGTGTGGGATCACGGCGAGGCCGCGTTCTGCAACGCGGTCTCGCACTGTAACGTCCTTCGTCATTCTTCCACCAGGTTGCATCTGCCTCGTCACGCTGTCGCATGGGCATCAGAGTCGCATGGCCGCCGGACGCGGCTGCGCCTCTTTCCATCATTAGTGCGGAGAGAAAGTACGAGGCAGGGCTTCCATGAAGATACCGAGGGACGGTTTTGATTTGATCGCGGTGGGCGGTGGGATTGCCGGCGCATCGTTGGCCCAATGCGTGGCCGAGGCCGGCGCGCGGGTGTTAATTCTGGAAGCGGCCGAGCAATTTACCGACCGGGTACGGGGCGAGTGCCTGATGCCATGGGGGCTCACCGAAGCTCACGCGCTGGGGTTGACGGGCGTGCTGGCGGAGGCGAACGTGATCCGATGGGCGAACAGTTACCTGGGGCCATTTCAAACAGAACGGCGCGACCTGCCGGCCACCACCGCCGGCAAGAACCCGATCGTTTCGTTTTACCACCCGCAGATGCAAACGCGACTGCTGCAGGCGGCCGAGGCGGCGGGGACGCACGTGCAGCGCGGCATGCGCGTCGTCAGCGCAACCGGCGGGCACCCGGTTCGCGTGCTCTGCGAATCGGGCGGCACGCATCACGAGGTCCGCGGACGCTTGGCCGCCATAGCAACGGGACGCACCTCAGGCTTGGCGCGCGCGCTGGGGTTCGAGGTGAGCCGCGACAACCATAACCTTTGCATTGCCGGAGTGCTCCTCGAAGGACTTCATATTCCCGACGACACCCTCCACTGGTTTCTCAATCCGGATGCGGGCGAAATTGCCGGTTGGGTGCCGGAAGGAAACGCGTGGGTTCGCACG
>JBOGKL010000149.1:0-15650 GCA_050745525.1 Terriglobales bacterium
CTGCTGCGCTCCGCGTATTGCGGACAACGGCTGCGCGTTGCCTAACGCCACCGACTTGCCCGCCGGAACCGTGTAGGAGGCCTTGGGGGATTTGATCGCGACCGAGCCGGAGAGTACGTCGAGGTAGGCCACGCCCAATACCGCCTCGATGCGGAACTCGGCGCCGGAGAGCGATGGGACGACCACGGCTGAGGCGACCGCGACGGGCAGGCGTCCGGAGACGTCGAGGAGGCCGGAACTAAGAAGGATGCGCGCAGTTGATTCGGAAGTTTCCAGCCGAAACTTTGTGCGCGCGGCGGCCAGGAGCGAGGCGCCGGGAAGCGTCAGGCTGGCGCTGGCGATAGGGCCGGTCGAGATCCAGTCGCCGTTGGTGACGAAGGTACCGGAGGTGATCGGCTGGCCGTTCACCGCTACCACGCCGGCCGTGGGCGAGAGAATGGCCCCGGATGGGGGGAGCGTGGCGGCGTAGAGCGCCGGGAGCAGGGCTATAAAGGTCACGGCAGCGAGGGCGCGGCGCAGGTTCATCGGAGAGTCCTCGGGAACATGGTAGGTTGGAAGCCGGAGGAAAATCCAGTGCCGCTGAAACATGAAGACGCGAATTTGATCCTGAGACTGTACGATCTGCGCCGGGAGAAGGTCATGCGCGAGGCGCGCGAGTGGTTTGGACACGACTTCCACCCCGCCAACGCCGATGACTACCTGGCCACATTGCGCAGTCAGCATAGCGCTTACCTGCGCATGGTGGTGACGTACTGGGACATGGCGTGCGCGCTGGTGCTGCAGGGCGGCATTGATGCCGACATGTTCCAGGCCACCAACGGCGAGCACATGTTCGTGTTTGCCAAGATTCAGCCGTTTCTGGCCGAGCTGCGCAAGAAAAGTAATCAGCCGAACATGCTCACCAACCTGGAGAAGGTCGCGCTGGCAAGGCCGAATGCGCAGGAGATTCTGGACCGCATGCGGGAGAACCAGAAGCAGATGCGAGGGGCTGCCAAAGCCCAGCATTCGTAAGATCGAGGGCTACCCACAACTGGGGGAATGGCGCGCGGCTTGCGGACGAGCTAGGCTGCAGGGTAATCGCCCATGCAGCCTTTGCTGTACGCAGCGCTGGCGCTGGCCGCAGGAATCGTCGCGGCAGGCAGCGGTTCCATCCAGCCTGTGCCGCCTGCGGCTGCATGGGCGCTCACGCTGGCGCTGGCGGCGGGCGCGGCCGTCCTCGCGTCGCGTACTGCGCGTAGGCGTACGGCCGCAGCGCTGATACTGGCTTGCTGCTTCGGGCTGGGGTACGCGCGCACGGCGAGCGCGGTGCGGCATCCGGAAGCGGCGGGCGTGCTGGTGCAGACCGCCTGGGGGCTGCAGCAGCAACCGCGAGCGACCGTCTTCGTCACCGGGTTTCTGCGCGACCGCCCGACACTGCTCTATGAAGAAGGACGCGCCAGCGCCGTCCGGCTTGATCTTGAAGCTACGAGCGTTGGCGCGGGCAACGCCCTAAGGCCGGCGCACGGGGGCGTGCGGCTGTACGCGTATCCGCCGCGAAAGGGACCCGATCCGAAGTGGGACCGGGCGCTGTTGGCGCTGCCGGCGGGGATGGGACTGGCCGCCAGCGTGCATCTGCGGCCGTTGCGGTCGTATCACGATCCGGGCGCACCCGACTTTGGGGCCAAGCAAAGGCGAGAAGGCATTGACGTCACCGCGACGCTGCCGCTCCCTTTGCATGGCAGGGGCTGGCAGCGCTGGCCCATGGCGTATCACCGCAACCCGGTGGCGGGGGCGCGCGCGGCGGTGTGGGGATGGCTGAGCGCACGGCTCGACCGCCTGGCACCGCCGGCGCGGGCGCCGCGGGCCAATGCCCTGCTGCGGGGCATGCTGCTCGGCGACGTGGCGCGGCTGGATGAGACCACCCGGACGAACTTTCAAGTGGACGGGGTGTATCACCTGCTGGTGGTGGCGGGGCTGCATATCGGGGTGCTGGCGTTTCTGCTGCTGTGGGTGTTGCGGCGGCTGCGGTGTCCGCCGACGACGGCCTGGGGCGTGACGCTGGCGCTGCTGGCCGGCTATGCCTGGGTCATCGCCGGACGCACGCCCACGCTGCGCGTGCTGCTCATGCTGACACTGTATTGCGGGGCGCGTTGGTGGTACCGCGAGCGACAGGCGCTGAACGCGGTGGGCGGGGCGGCGCTGATCCTGCTGCTGTGGCGCCCGCTCGACCTGTACCAGGCGGGATTTCAGATGTCGTTCGGGGCGGCGCTGCTGCTGGCCGGGGTGGCGCTGCCGCTGCTGCTGGCCAGCTCGCACCGGTGGCGGCAGGTGGCGGGGCGGCTCGCAGACCGCGGGCGCGATGAGGCGCTTGAACCCGCGCTGGCGCGGTGGCGCGCGCGAGTGCGGGCGACGGCGGAACGGCTGGCGAGGGTGTGGCATCCGCTGGGATGGCGGGTGTGGCCGGGCGTGCTGCAGGCGGGGGCCTACGTGTGGGACGTGGTGCTGATCTCGCTGGTGCTGCAGGTGGGGCTGGCGGCATTCAACACGGTGTACTTTCATCGCGCGAGTCCCTGGGCGGTGGTGGCCAACGTGGTGCTGGTGCCGCTGGCGTCGGTGTTGATCCCGCTGGGCTGGGCGGCGGTGGTGGCTGGAGGCATGGGCACGGCCGTGATGGCCGGCGCCGGCTGGCTGCTGCGCGGAGCGGCACAGGCGATGCTGTGGTTTGCCGCGCGCGCCGCACACTGGCCGGGGGCGAACTGGCGCGCGCCCTCGCCGCCGGGGTGGTTTCTGATCGTGGTCGGGCTGGGGGCGACGGCGTGGCTGGTGAGCTGCGGGGAAAGACAGCGATGGGGATGGAAACGCGCGGGAGCGGCGAGCGCGGTGATGGCGGCGCTGGCGGTGGTGCTGGCGGCGGCGCCGTTTTCGCCGCGGCTGCCGCCGGGGCTGAGCGCCACCATCCTCGACGTGGGCCAGGGGGATTCGATCTTCGTGTCGTTTCCGGACGGGCGCACCATGCTCGTGGACGGGGGTCCGCGCTCGGCGCGCTGGGATACGGGGCAACAGATCGCCGCGCCGTTTCTGTGGTCGCTCGGGTTGCACCGGCTGGGGGCGGTGCTGCTGACGCACGCGCATAACGACCACTTGGGCGGGCTGGGGACCGTGGTGCGGAATTTTCATCCGCGCGAGGTGTGGGTGACGCGGACGTTGCCCGACGACGCGCCGACCGAGGCGTTTCTGCGCGAGGTCGAGGCCAGCCATGCCCTGCTGCGGCGGCTGGCGGCCGGGGATGCCTTCCGCGTGGGGGCAAGCCGGGTCGCGGTGCTGCTGCCGGCGCCGGACTACCGGGCGGCGGCCGCGCCGAGCAACGACGATTCCATGGTGGTGCGCGTGAGCTACGACGGCGAGGCCATGCTGCTCGAAGGTGACGCCGAGGCGGTGGGCGAGCGCTGGCTGGTGGCGCATGACACCTCGCTCGCCAGCGCCTTGCTCAAGGTCGGACATCACGGAAGCAAGACGTCTTCGATTCCCGCCTTTCTACAGGCTGTGCGTCCGCAAGCGGCGGTCATATCCGTGGGCGCGGGCAACAGCTACGGGCAACCATCGGCGGCGGTGATGGCAGACCTGCGGCGCGCCGGAGCGCGCGTGTTCCGCACCGACCGCGACGGGGCTGTGCAGTGCCGACTGGAGGGCGGACGTCTGCAGGTTTACTTATTCCGGAGGCTTCCGGGCGGGTAACCTTCAGTGCGGGTACGGGTGGCCGGTAAGAATGGCGCAAGCCCGGTACAACTGTTCGAGGGCCACCAGGCGGGCCAGGTCGTGGGAAAAGGTCAGCGGCGAGAGGGAGATGCGTCCGGCGGCGGCGGCGGCCACCTCGGGCGGGAAGCCGTCGGCGCCGCCGATGGCGAAGAGCAGCTCGCGGTCGGGGTGGGCCGCCGCCGCGCGCGCCAGGAAGGCGGCGAAGGCGGGCGAGGTGAAGGCGCGGCCGGCAGGGTCGAGCAGATAGAGGCGGGCGCCCGACGCCCGGCGCAGTAGCTGTTGCGCGGGGTCGCGGCCCGCCAGCTCGTCCGTGCGCAGGGTGGCGAAGCGGCGAAAGGCGTCCAGGCGCGCGGCGGCTTCGGCCGTCGAGGCGCGCAGGAGGGGGGATTTCGTCTTGCCCAGCCAAACCAATCCGAGCCGGAGTCCGCCCATAGAGAACCCCATGGTAGCCTGAGAGCAGCAATCCGATGACGGCCTGGATACAAGTGGGGTTGAAGAAGACGGTGCTGGACCCGCAGGGGCAGGCGATTCAGCGCGCGCTCGAGCGGCTGGACTACGGCGCCATCGCCGAGGTGCGGCAAGCCAAGGTGTTCCAGGTGCGGGTGCGCGCAGGGAGCGACGCGACCGAGGCGCGGGAGCAGGTCGAGCGCGCGGCACGCGACGTGCTGTCGAACCCGGTGATTGAGGATTACAGCATCCGCTGGGAGGAGTGAGGCGCGAGCATGTGCGGGATTGTCGGCTATATCGGCAAGCGGCCGGTGGTCGGGGTCATTCTGGACGGGCTGAAGCGGCTGGAGTACCGGGGCTATGACTCGGCCGGCATGGCCGTGGTGCGCAACGGCGGGAAAGGCCCGGGACAGCTCGATATACGGCGGGCGCAGGGAAAGCTGCACCAGTTGGAAGAGGTCATCCGGGCGCAGCCGCTGCAGGGGGATTACGGGATCGGGCACACGCGTTGGGCCACGCACGGGCGGCCGACCGAGGAAAACGCCCATCCGCACCGCGATTGCAACGACGAGGTCGTCGTCGTGCATAACGGCATCATCGAGAACTACCTGGCGCTGAAGCGGGAACTGGTGGAAAGCGGGCACCGCTTCCGCACGGAAACCGACACCGAAGTCGTGGCGCACCTGGTGGAAGAGCAGATGCGGCGCGGGACAACGGCACTGGAGACGGCCGTGCTGGCCGTGCTGCCGCGGCTGCAGGGGGTGTACGCGCTGGCGCTGATCTCGGTGAAGGACCCGGAGAAGATCGTGGTCGTGCGCAACGGGCCGCCGGCGGTGGTGGGGCTGGGGCCGGATGAATTTTTCGTGGCCAGCGACGTGCCGGCGATCCTGCATTACACGCGCGACGTGTTCTTCCTCGCCGACGGCGACATGGCCGTGCTCACGCCGCGCGGGGTGCGGCTGATGGACTGGGCCGGGCATCCGGTGCAGCGGGAGATCACCCACATCACTTGGGACCCGATTCTGGCGGAGAAGGGCGGCTTCAAGCACTTCATGCTCAAGGAGATCTACGAGCAGCCGCGGGCGGTGCGGGACACGCTGCTGGGGCGGGTGTCGCGCGACCGGGGCGAGGTCTACCTGGACGAGATGGAGCTGACGGCGGAGGAGTTCCGCACGCTGCGCTCGGTGCGCCTGGTGGCCTGCGGCACTTCGTGGCATGCGGCGCTGGCGGGCAAGTACATGCTGGAGGCGCTGGCGCGGGTGCCGTGCGAGGTGGACTACGGCAGCGAGTTCCGCTACCGCGATCCGCTGACGGGGGCGGACCAGTTGACGGTGCTGATCTCGCAATCGGGGGAGACGGCGGATACGCTGGCGGCGCTGCGTGAGGCGCGGCGGCGCGGATCGAAGACGCTGGCCATCTCCAACGTGGTGGGGAGCATGCTGGCGCGCGAGGCGCAGGGCTCGCTGCTCACGCACGCCGGGCCGGAGATCGGGGTGGCCTCGACCAAGGCCTTCACCGCGCAACTGGCGGCGCTGCTGCTGCTGGGGCTGTATCTGGGGCGCACGCGCGGGACGCTCGAGGCGGACGCGGCGCGGCGGATGATGGAGGAACTCGACCGCATTCCCGCCAAGCTGGAGACGCTGCTCAACCACGAACCCGACTACGAGCTGCTGGCGCGGCGCTTCTACCGCGCGCGGGACTTCTTATATCTCGGGCGCGGGATTCACTTTCCGGTGGCGCTCGAGGGGGCGCTCAAGCTGAAGGAAGTTTCCTACATTCACGCCGAGGGGTATCCGGCCGGGGAAATGAAGCACGGCCCCAACGCGCTGATTGACGAGAACCTGCCGGTGGTGATTCTGGCCGCGCACGATCCCGACGACGCCGCCTCGGTGACGCGGTACGAGAAGACGCTGAGCAACCTGAAAGAGGTCAAGGCGCGGGAGGGCGAAGTCATCGCCATCGCCAACACCGGCGATCCGAACGTGAGCGGCGAGGCCGACCACGTGATCGAGATTCCCCCGGCGCCGGAGCTGCTGCTGCCGCTGCTCGAGGTCGTGCCGCTGCAGTTGCTGGCGTACCACATCGCCGTGCGCCGCGGCTGCGACGTGGACCAGCCGCGCAACCTGGCGAAATCGGTAACCGTGGAATAGGGGCAAGCCCCGTTTAAGGCGGAATCAGACTCGGTGTAGCACGCTCCGGCCAAGTGCGTGCGGCTTCTCCTGATGTCGAAGCCGCACACGTCCCGGTTTGCCGGGCCACAGCAGGTCTGATTCCGCCTTAGAGCGAGGCCAGGACTTCGGCCGCCGCGCGGCGTCCGCTCGCCACCGCTCCGGCCACGGTGGCGTGATGGCCGGTGGCATCGGTGGCCTCGCCGGCGAAAAACAGCGTTCCCGCCAGGGGCTCGGCCAACTGCGCGTGCGCCCCGGCCGCGCCGACGGAGGCGTAGCTGTAGGCGCCGCGCGCGAACGGGTCCGATTGCCAGTCGTGCAGGTACGCCGCGAGGACCTCGGCGGCCACGGCGGAGGCGGGCAGGCGCAGGCGCTCGGCCAAATCGAGGAGGGCGCGGCGGGCGAGAAGGCGCGGGGCGCGGCCGGCGAGTGTCCAGGCATGACGGCCGGCGGCCCAGGCGGTGATCTGCGGGGCGCGCGGGTCGGTCCCCCAGGTGGGGAAATGACCGCTGGCATGGGCGCTGCCGAAGAGGAAACGCAGATCGGTGAGGCGGTTGCCCAGGTCGTCGCGCCGGCGGGCCCAGAAGCGGCTACGGAGGCGGAACACGACGCGCAGGGCTCCGCCCATCACCAGACCCGCGAGCGCGTCGCGCTTGGCCGTCAGCGGCGGATCGAAAGCGACGTCGCCGCCTTGGAGCACGGCGAGCGGGAGGGTGATTACGGCCGCGCGCGCGCGCACCTCGCGGTCTCCGGCGGTGAGGCGCACTTCGCCGGGGCGCCAGGCGAGGCGGCGCACCGGGGCGGAGAGCCAGAGAGAGCTCGCCGCTTCCGGGCGCAGGCGGTCGAGAAGCTGCTGATAGCCGCCTTGGGGACGGCGCGCGATGGCAGCCTCATCGTCAGCGGCGAACTCGCGCTGCAGCGATTGCACGCTGATGCGGCGTGGATCGGCGGCCTCGTAGCCCTCGATGAAGCCCAGCGCCGCCGCGCGCGCCTCGGGGGGCAGGTCGCGGCAGGCAGAGCTCATCCAGGCGGCAAACGATTGATCCGGGCCGCGGGCCGACATGAGGCGCGCCAGGACGGTATCGGCGCCGCCGGCGAATTCACCCGCGGGACGAAGCTTGCCGTCTTGCAGCGACCAGTCGCGGCCGCGCGGCGAGGCAGCGACGGTTAAGCCATCGACGGCGCCTTGCAGGAACTCGGCGCCCAGCTCGACCGGCGCCGGCCACCCCTGCGGCTGGAGGGTGCAGATGCGTCCGCCGATGCGCCCATGCGCTTCGATGAGGAGGGCGTCGCATCCGGCGGCGCGCAAGGATTGCAGCGCCGCTAAACCGGACGCTCCCGCGCCGATGACGGCTACGGGAGCGTTGGTAAAGCGTGAGTCCACCCCTCCAGTTTAAAGAAACAACTGGAGGGGGGCGTTAGAGTAATGACCGGCGCGGCGCTTAGCGCAGGGTGCGGTCGTGGGCCAGGATGGTGGCCGCGGCCGAGCGCATACGGCTTGCATCACGCGGCTGGTCGCGCGGCGCCTGGGCGGCGTCGTCTTGCAACTGCCGCGCCATGGCGTCGAGCTTCGACACCGCGGCGGCGCGTTCCGAACCGGCGCTCATGCCGTCCACCTGGGTCATGGCCTGGTTCAGCGCGGCGATCTGATCGGCCGGAACGGCGTGATCGCGGTTGAGCTGATCCAGATAGGCGCGGGCCACGACGTAGACGGCCGGCCAGGTGAAGTGGGGCTGATCCTGAACGTTCAGATCGCCAGGCACGCCGTCGTTCCACTGCGCCAGCGCGGCGGCGTCAATTTCGTTCTGGGTGAGATACTTGCTGGGCTCGAGCTTGAACACGTCGAAGCCGCGCGCGATCTCACTGCCGTAGAGATAGCCCTTGTAGTAGTAGATGGACCAGTAGCCGCCAATGATGAGCTGGGTGGCGCTGATGGGGCCGCGGTCGAAGTAGGCGATCTCCTGGACGTGCGCCGGGTTGGTGAAGTCAAACACGGTCGCGCCGCCCTGGTAGAAGGCCTGCGACATGATGTCGCGGCCGGGGACCGGGACCAAGCTGCCGTTGTGAGCCACGCAGTTTTCCGTCGAGGTCTGCCAGGCCGGCATTTTGTAGTAGCCCTGGAAGCGGAGATGGCGTCCGGCACCGCGGCCGACGATGGTGAAGGTGGCATCGCCGCCCCAGTTGGGCGGGTCCTGCGGACGGCAACGCGGCTGCGTGCCGCCGCCCCATTCGTC
This sequence comes from Terriglobales bacterium, assembly GCA_050745525.1. Lineage (GTDB taxonomy): Bacteria > Acidobacteriota > Terriglobia > Terriglobales > SCQP01 > SCQP01. The sequence goes on from JBOGKL010000149.1 coordinate 8,585, forward strand.
GCTGAACAGCACCGTGGTGCCGGCGTTGTTAAAGGTGGCGGAATGCCAGAAGGAGAAGGCCGGATCGGCAACATCGTCAATGCGGACCGGATCGGCCGGGTTGGTGATGTTGAGCAGCAGGCCGTTGCCGGCGCAGGCGCCACCGGCCACACCCTTCCAGGGATAGGCGGTGATGTCGTGGCAGCCGATGGTGGCGCGCGCTTCGCGCACGCCCGTGCCCTGGGTGCGGCCATGCAGGCCGTCAATGGCGCCGGTGTTGGCGTCGGTGAAGATGTAGGCGTGCTTGATCACGCGCGCCTGCGCGGGATGGGCCAGCGGCACCTTGATGATGTCAATGCCGTAGTTGGAGGTGTGCGGGTCGTTGGGGCCGCCGTTGTCGCATCCGGCCATTTCCTTGGGCGAGCGCACGCCGGCGGTGCCGGAGACGTAGATGTAGATGTTGTTGGGATCGTTCGGATCGGTGACGATGGTGTGGGTGTGCGAGCCGCGGCAGGTCTGCACCATGGCCACGCTGCGCGGACGCAGCGGGTTGCTGATGTCGAAGATGCGCACGCCACGGGCGCGGTCGGGATCGGGCGGCGGCGTCCGGCGGAAGCTGGCGCGCATGGCGGCCATCTGCGCCGGGGTCATGGTGGCGGGGTTGAAGGCGGGACGCGGCGGACGCGGCGGCGGGTTGCTGCAATTGATGCGGCCGTCGGTCTCGACCGACATGAAGGCCAGATTGCCCCAGATGGAGATATCGCCCTGGCCGCCGGGACAGGAGAGGATGGTCTCGAGCTTGGGATGCTCGGGATCGGAGATGTTGTAGAAGATCAGGCCGTGGAAGTTGCCCTGAATGGCGAGCGTGCCGTTCTTGCCGAAGGCGAGATCACTATTGGCGTAGTCGAGGCTGCGCGGGTTGGCTTTAGGATCAAACATGCCCGCGGGCTGATGCAGGCTGGCGACGAGGGTCATGTTCTCGGAGGCTTGGCCGGCGTCGTACCGGCCCGCCTTGAGGCCTTCACGCGGGTCGGGGCGATGGCAGGCCACTTGGCCCCGCGCCAGCGGCGGCGCCGTGCCGTTGGCGATGGCCGCCAACTGGGCCGGCGTACACGCCTGGGGCACGCCGAGCGAGGGCAATTGGGCTTGGACGGCGAGGCACAGGCCGACGCCGATCAAACCAATCCAGAGCGGGCGAAGGCCGGCCTGGCGCAAGCTGCGAAGCAGGGTTCTCATTTTCCAGTTCTCCCTAAGAGTCCTTCCATGCGGTTAATTTCCACGGTCTGATCGGTGTAGACGGCAGTGGCGAAATCGGCGATGTTCGGCTCCAGTCCGCTGTTGGCGTGGTTGCGCAGATCACCGACCATCTGCAGGGCGCCCGTGTGGTGCTGGATCATGTAGGTCAGAAAGAGGCGGTCGAAGGTGGCGCCGCGGGCAGCGGTCAGCGTTTTCATCTGCTGCGGGCTGAGCATGCCCATCATCAGCGGCATGGGCTTGCCCTCCAGCGTCATCACGCCGTTCACCATGGCCGGCAGCGCCTGCCCGCGCTGGGTCAACCAGACGCGCATGGCTGTGATGTCCTGGCTTTGCGCGATGCGGATTTTATCGCCGAGCAGGCTCACCTTCTGGTTTTGCGTGTGGCTGGCGATCAGGGCGACCATCTCCAAGGCCTGGGTGTGGTGATAGATCATGCCTTGCATGAAATCCACGTCGGCTTGCGTGTAGCTGGGGTCGTTGAAGGCGGGCACCTTCTTGTCGGCGATCACCGTCGAGGCCTGGCCGGGCGCGCCCGGCTGCACCACGGCTTCCGGCACGGGAGCGGCGGCATTGGCGGCGGCGGCGGAGCTGGCGGCTTGCGAGGCGGAGGAGGAATGGCAGCCGAGGCTCAAGGCGGCGGCAACGGCAAACACGGCCCAGGGAAGCAGTTTTTTCACGGCTCTGACACCTCCGGCGCTTCAACTCATTGGAAACATACACGAAAGCGCCGTTATTGAATACCCTTTTTATAGGTCAGTGTCAATTAACATTGACCGGCGCGGGGCCCCGCGCGCAAGGCGCGCGACCCGCTTATGCTCGCACCGGCTTGGGGCCCCCGCCCCCCAAGCCGGCGCTGCGCCCCGGATTCAGCGGGGATCAGAGCCGGGGGTGGGGACCTGCACGTGCGTGGTTACGGCGAACTGCTGGTAGTTGCTGTAGCGGTCATCTAGCAGGAGATGGAGTTTCTTCACCAGGAATAGGCGGGCGCGCACGACGCCGGTGAGGCCGGACTCGAACCAGTGGCCGTCCACCGGGGCTTCGGTGATGACGAAGCTGCTGCCGGGTTCGATGCGGGCCAGGACCCATCCGAAGCTGAGCGGTTCGAGGACGCGGACTTCCACGCGCCGCATGCCAAAACTGCCGCGCTCGACCCACATGGTGCCGGCCATGTGGCGGAGGAACTTGACGTCGCTGCTGGTAGCGTGAAAGCCCGGGCGCGGGGTCATGGAGATCACGTAGCAGTCACAGAGCGGGGGCGAGGCGGGAGGCAGAAACGTCAGGTCGAAGGCGCGGGGGAGGGCCTCGATCAGTTCCCGGCGTTGTTTTTGCTGCTTGGCGCGTTCGCGCTCGTCCTGGGCGCGGCGGGCGGCGCCGCCATGCTTGCGGATGAAGGTGGCCGATTTGTGCGCTTGAACCGCCGCTTCTCGGGCCGAGAGCGGCTTGCCGTCGCGGGCTATGAGCTGCTGGTACTCGACGCCATCCACCTGGGAGACGGCTACCGTGTCATCGCTTTCGACCTTGCCGGGAGCGCCGGAGGGGGTGAGGCCGCGTTCGATTTCGCGTTCGTGCCAGGCGTAGTTCTCGAGAGCCGCCGCGTCAGCGAGGGCGCGGGCGCGGGCGCGCCGCAGGACTTCGAGCGGCGTCAGCGGCGGGGCCATTGACTGGCGCGCGGCCCCCGCGCTTGGCGGCGATTGCGCCGGCGCCGGGCGGGCCAGCAGCAGAACCGAGAACACAGCGGTCGCGAGGGTTGCCGCTACGCGCATGGGGGGCAACGCGAAGAGCCGGTTTTATCTGCGCGCGGTGGCGAAGGTGCGGAAGAAGCTGGTGGGCTCCCAATGCGGGCGGGAAGCGGCGTCGGCGACCTTGTTGGCAAGCAGGTATAAGATGCGGCAGAAGCGGGCCGCGGCGGCATGATCAATGTTGGGCTGGGACAAGTTGTCGCCGGGCTGGTGGTAGCGGGTGCGATTCCAGTTGTCGTAGATCTTTTGGTCCTGCGAGCCGGGGACGTAGCCGAACTTGAAGGCCAGGGCGGGAATGCCCACCTGCACGAAGCTGAACTGATCGCTGCGGATGAAGCGGTTGGCCGAGGGGTCCTCATCAACGATGGCCTTGACCTGCACTGCGCGCGCGGCGGCGCTCACGTCCTCGCCGAGCGTGGATTCCTGCAGCCCTTGCACCTGCAGCAGGTGGAGGGGAAACAGGGGAAGGTACATATCCATATTGATGTCGGCGACGATCGAGGCGACGGGAACCGTGGGGTGGTGGGCGAAGTACCAGGAGCCGAGCTCGCCCTCCTCCTCGCCGCAGACGGAGAGGAACAGGATCGAGCGCCGCGGATGGGCATGGGCGACGCGGAAGTCGTGCGCAATCTGAATCAGCGAGGCCGATCCGGAGGCGTTGTCGAGCGCGCCCGGGTAGAGGCGGCCGCCGCGGATGCCGAGGTGATCGAGATGGGCGCTGACGATGACGTATTGATGGCGGAGGACGGGGTCAGAGCCGGGAAGCACGGCGACAACATTGGGCGACGTCATGCGGCTCTGGCTGTAGGTGACCTGGGCGTGGATGGTGCCCGGCAAAGCAAAGTGCGGAAGCGCGGCGCCCTGGTGGGCGTCGGCGAGGATCTGGGACAGGCTGTGTCCGGTGCCGGCAAAGAGCGGCGCCGCAGCGGCCGCGCCGAGGAAGGCGTTGATCTGCTCGCCGTCGCCCTCGCGCAATTGCGGATCGGCGAGCTCGATGGTGGGCTGCGGCGCCTGGGCGGCGCGCGTGCGCGAAGGCTGCGGGCGGCGCGCCCGCGCCGGGAAGTTGTAGATGGCAATCATGCCGATGGCGCCGGCGCGGCGGAGCGCGGCCCAGCGTTCGCCCTGCGATTCCATGGTCGCGCGCAGCGGATCGGGCACGGCGTTGGGGCCGCCGGAGACGTAGACGGCGATCTTGCCGCGCAGGTCGAGGCCCTTGAGATCGTCGTATCCGGCCGTCGGCGCCGACATGGCATAGCCGACGAAGATCGCCGGGGCGTTGATCGCCTGGCCCGAACGGCCGACCGGCCGCAAGCGCGCGGAACCGGGATAGAGCGAGACGGACTTGCCGTCGGAGCCGACGAAGGCGAGGCTGGAGTGCGCGGGATCGAGGGTTACGCGCACGAAGCTGACGGACTGGAAGAAGCCGTTGGTGCCAGCCGGTTTCAGGCCCTCGGCGGCATACTCGCGCGCCATGTAGCGGGCGGCCATCATGTATCCGGGGCTGCCGGTCATGCGCCCTTGCAGCTTAGGGCTGGCCAGGACCTCGATGTGCGACCACCAAAGCTGGCCCAGCGCCGTGTAGTTTTCCGCGGGTGCGGAGCTTTTCGCGGGCGCGGCGCTTTGCGCGGACGACCAGACGCCACCGGCGGCGACGAGGAACAGAAGCAGGAGGGTTGCACTTCGGGAGCCAAGAGTACGCAGCCGTGGGGTGGTCATGAGTTGTCTCCTAAGCGGGTCGCGCGCGCAACCCCGCTTTTTGCATGTGCTCACCTTAGCACTGTCAAGACCGGCGAGTCGAACCGGGCGGCATCATGCGCTAGTCTTCCCGCGCGAGACGGCAGTGTCTTGGCCCGTGGGGCCTGTGCCATGATCACAGCAGGCCTTGCGTGCGGGTGCTGTGCATCAATACCGGCTCCTCCAGCCTCAAGTGGGCTCTGTTTGCGGGCGGGGAGCGGGTGGGCGCGGCCCAGGCGACAGAATTGCGGCAGCCGGAGGACTTCCGCGCCGCGCTCGCCGGTGCGCTGCGTGGGTTATCCGAGCCGCCGGAGGCGGTGGCGCACCGCATCGTGGCGGCCAACACGGTCTGGCCCGGGGCGCGGCGGCTGGATGCGGGGCTGGAAACGGAGCTGACGGAGCTGATCCCTCTGGCGCCGGATCATCTGCCGCAGGCGCTGGCGGCCTTGGCGGCGGCGCGGGCGGCGTTCCCTTCCCTGCCCCAGGTTGCCTGTTCTGACTCCAGCTTCCATCGCACGCTCCCTGCGGTGGCGCGGCGGTTGCCGCTGGCGGCGGAGCTGGGCCTCGAGCGCTACGGCTACCACGGCTTGTCGTGCGCGTCGGTGGTGGCGGCGCTGCGCGCGGAGCGCGCCCTGCCCGAGCGGCTGATCATTGCCCATCTCGGCCACGGCTGCAGCCTGACGGGGGTGCGGAGCGGCGCCAGCGTGGAGACGACGATGGGGTTTTCGCCGCTGGGCGGGGTGATGATGTCCACGCGCAGCGGGGATCTGGACCCGGGGGTGTTGCTGTATCTGCTGCGCGAGCGCGGGCTGACGCCGGAGGCGCTGAGCCGGATGCTCAACCAGGAAGCCGGACTGCGCGGCGTGAGCGGCTCGAGCGGCGACATGAAGACGTTGCTGGCGGATGCGCGGCCGGAAGCGGCGGCCGCGATCGAGCTCTTTGTGTACACGGTGCGCCAAGCGGTGGGCGCGCTGGCGGCGGCGCTGGGGGGAGTGGAACTGCTGGTGTTCACCGGTGGGATCGGCGAACACTCGGAGGAGATTCGCCGGCGCGTGTGCGCCGGCCTGGAGTGGCTGGTGCCGGCGGCGCGGGTGATCCCGGCCGGGGAGGAGCGCGTGATGGCCGCCCAGGCGGAGGAGGTGCTGCATGGCGTTTCGCTTCGATGAAAAGCTTTCGAGCGCGGTTACCGGCCCGCTCACGCCGGAGGAACTACGCGCCCTCGACCGTTACTGGCGGGCCGCGAACTACCTGACCGTAGGTCAGATTTATCTGCAGGCCAACCCGCTGCTGCGCGCAGCGCTGCGGGAGGAGCACATCAAGCCGCGGCTGCTGGGGCACTGGGGGACTTCGCCGGGGCTGAGCCTGATCTATGCGCACGTGAACCGGATGATCCGGACCCGGGCGTGGAACGCGATCTACCTGGCCGGGCCGGGCCATGGCGGACCGGCGCTGCTGGCCAACGTATATCTGGAAGGGACCTATTCGGAGATCTATCCGGAGGTGGTGCAGAGCGAAGCGGGCCTGCTGCGGCTGTTCCGGCAGTTTTCGACCCCCGGGGGCGTGCCCAGCCATGTGAGCGTACCGACGCCGGGCTCGATCCACGAGGGCGGCGAGCTGGGCTATGTGCTCACGCATGCCTTGGGGGCGGTCATGGACAACCCGGACCTGGTGGCCGTCGCGGTGGTCGGAGACGGGGAGTTCGAGACCGGCCCGCTGGCGGGCTCGTGGAAAGGCATCGATTTTCTGGAGCCTGCGCGCGACGGCGCCGTGCTGCCGGTGCTTCACCTTAACGGCTACAAGATCGCCAACCCGACCGTGGACGGGCGCACGCCGGACGCGCGGCTGTTTCAGCTCTTCGCCGGGCTTGGCTATGAGCCGCTGCTGGTGGCGGGCAGCGAGCCGGAACCTGTGCACCAGCAATTGGCGGCGGCGCTGGACTACTGCGCCGACCGGCTGGCGGCGCTGCGCAGCGGACAGCTGCACGGCGCGCAGCGGCGCTGGCCCATGATCCTGCTGCGCACGCCCAAGGGCTGGACGGGACCGAAGGAATGGAACGGCGAACCGATCGAGGGCACGTTCCGGGCGCACCAGGTGCCGCTCAAAGACGTGCGCGCCGATGCCGGGCAACTGGCCGCCCTGGAAGCATGGATGCGCTCGTACCGGCCGGAAGAACTATTCGGGCCCGAGGGCGCGCCGGCCGCCGACATCACCGCCTGGGCGCCGCGCGGCGAGCGCCGCATGGGCGCCAACCCGCACACCAACGGCGGCATGCTGCTGCACGACCTCCGCATGCCGGACTTCCGGGACCATGCGGTGGTGGTGCCGTCGCCCGGCGCGGTCACTGCGCAGGACACCAT
>JBOGKL010000150.1:0-2346 GCA_050745525.1 Terriglobales bacterium
TCCAGTAGCGGAAGTAGCGAGGCGCTTGGGCGCGGGCAAGATTGATGAGATTGATGCCATCCACGAGGCGGGCGGAGGTGCAGGCGGAGGCGAGCCATGCGGAGAAGCCGGCGTCGCGGGACCAGAAACTGTAGGTACGGCGGGGAACGCCGGCGAGGCGGCAGATCTCGCCGATGCGGACGAGCTCGGGATGGTCGAGCACGAAGTCACAGAGCTTCCGCTGCGCGGGAGAAGGGACGAAGTCGGCCATATAAATGTTGGATGGCGAGATAGGGCGCAGGGTTGGTCGAAAGAGTGTGACTTTTGTATGACAGGGCCGTGATCGCAGGTACTTCAGCGCAGCGAGCCTTCCGGCAGTAGGCGGCGCGCGCGGCGTCCAGTCTGCTAGGGACCATCATAGACCGGCGCTGGCCGCGATGGCCTTGCCGGCATCCGCAGGCGCGAGCATGCGGCGCAGGAGATGGCTGCTGGGATTATAGTCGGGCACCATCTCCTTGAGCTCGAACACGACGGCGCGCAGGTCGCGGTCGCGGCAGGCCTGGCGCAGGCGCTCGAGGTGGGCGGACAACTGTTCCTCGGTGATGGAAGCGCCGGCAAAGCAGCGCACACGCTCGTGGGCGGTGGGAACGGTGGCTTCGTCGAGGAAGCTCAATTCTTCGTACAGCTTTTCTCCCGGGCGCAGGCCGGTGAACTCGATCTTCATGTCCTCATCGGGGTTGAAGCCCGAGAGCAGGATGAGGTTGCGGGCGAGGTCAACGATCTTCACGGGCTCGCCCATCTCCAGTACGAAGACCTCGCCGCCGGCGCGGCTGAGGGTGGAGGCCTGCAGCACCAACTGGGCGGCCTCGGGAATGGTCATGAAGAAGCGCTGGACGTCGGGATGGGTCACCGTCACCGGACCACCGCGGGCGATCTGGTCCTTAAAGGTGGGAACGACGCTGCCGTTGCTGCCCAATACGTTGCCGAAACGGACGGAGACGAAGCGGGTGCCGTGGTTCTCGCGGCCGGAGTTGAGCGTACCGATGATCAGTTCGGCCACTCGCTTGCTGGCGCCCATGATGTTGGTGGGGCGAACGGCCTTGTCGGTGGAGATCATGACGAACTGGGGCACGCGCGCCTGGATGCAGGCGCGGGCGAGCTGGAAAGTGCCGAACACGTTGTTTTCGATGGCCTCGAACACGTGGGTTTCCATCAGGGGCACGTGTTTGTAGGCGGCGGCGTGCAGCACCAGCGAGGGGCGATGGTACTCGAGAACTTCGGCCAGGCGCTGCGGGTTGCCGACGCTACCGATCTTGGGGGCAAAGGCGAGATGGGGGAAGCAGCGGCGCATTTCCTGCTCGATTTGGAACAGGGCGGATTCGGCCATGTCGAAGCCCACCAGCACGCGTGGAGCGTGCTCCGCCACCTGGCGGCAGAGTTCGGCGCCGATGGAACCGCCGGCCCCGGTGACGAGGACGGTGCGATCGGCAATGGTGGCGCGGATGGCCTCCGTGTCCAGGTGGACGGGATGACGGTTGAGCAGATCTTCGACCGCGACGTCGCGCACCTGCTGCGCCGATGGGCCGGAGGCGAGGATCTCGCCCAGGCTCGGGACGGTCTTGAACTCGGCACCGGCTTCGCGGCACTGGCGCAGGATGCGCACCATGGAAGCCCCGGCGGCGGAGGGGATGGCAATGAGCACGGTATCCACGTCGTGTCGGCGCATGAGCGCGGCCATCTCATGCCCGTCGCCGAGCACCTTGCAGCCGAGCAGGGTGTTGCCCTTTTTGCCGCGGTCGTCGTCGAGGAACCCCACGGGCTCAAAGGGCAGGGCGGGATTCTGGCGGAGCTCGCGCAGCAGCGAAGACCCGGCGTCACCAGCGCCGTAGATGAACGTGCGTTTGCGATCCACGGGCCGGAGTCCGCGCTGCGTATACTCCCACCAGACGCGGCGGCCCACGCGCAGGGCACAAGTGAGCGCCAGACAGGTGAGGAAATCAAGGAGATAGATGGAACGGGGAAAGCCGGTGGGACCGAGGAACAGCGTGCTCAAAGTGACCAGGACGCTGGCGAAGACGTCGATGCGCGCCAGGCGCAGAACGTCGGAGAGGGAGACATAGCGCCACCAGCCGTGGGCGAACCCGCCGATGGCATAGACGGCCAGCTTGAGCAGGGGCCAGACCAGGAGCGCGAAGAGAAGGTAGTGATCGTAGGCAGACGGCAGGGAAAAGTCGAAGCGGAGCAGGAAAGCCGCCGTGACCGCCGTGGCGAAAACGGCCAGCAGGAGGAGCAGAAGGAGCGGGAGGGTGCGATTGTCGCGCATACTCATAAGTCACCGGGAGCGGGGCGCAGCGGGTTGGCTGCGAC
>JBOGKL010000151.1:0-5434 GCA_050745525.1 Terriglobales bacterium
ATGGGCTTCTCCGTCCCCGTGCTGGCCGAGGTGGAGGAAGCCGGCGGCTCGTTTTTGGACCTCGCCCAACCGGCGGGCCAAGGCTTCGTGGTACACGAACAGCAAGTGACACTGGGCGACATCACCGGCAACAGCGTCGAGGTGCTGTCGGGCTTGCAGGCCGGCGATAAGGTTATCGTCTCGCAGCACCAGATCCTGGCCCAGGGCATGCCCGTCCTCCCGCTGCCCGCCGGCGGCGGCGGGCGTCCCTCTCCGGGCGCCCAGGGCGCTCCGGGCGCAGGGACGCCGCAGCCGGGTCGTTAGTGAAACGAGATGGTTGAGTTTTTCATTCGGCGCCCGATCTTCGCCAGCGTGCTCGCGATGCTGATCGTGCTGGCCGGAGCGATCTCGATTCCCACGCTGCCGGTGGAGCAGTACCCCACCATCGCTCCGCCCGCCATCCAGGTCACCGGCACCTATATCGGCGCCAATGCCCAGGAAGTGGAAGCGGCGGTAACGGTGCCCTTGGAGGAGGCCATCAACGGCTCGCCCGGGCTGATGTATCTCACCTCCAGCAGCACCAATAGCGGCGTCGCCACCCTCACCGTCACCTTCAACATCGGCACCAATCTCAGCCTGGCGCAGGTGGACGTGGTCAACCGCGTGCAAAGCGTGCTGGGCGAGCTGCCCGCCTCGGTGACGCAGCAGGGCCTCAACATCCGCCAAGCGCCGGGGGCGGGCGGGTTCGTCTTCGTCGCCGGCTTCTACTCGTCCCACAACGAGTACAGCAACCTGTTCATCAGCAACTACCTGAACATCAACATCGTGGATGCGCTCAAGCGCGTGCCCGGCGTCTCCGATGCCACCGTCTTCGGCGCGCAGATTTACGCCATGCGCATCTGGCTCGATCCGGCCAAACTGGCCGCGCGCAGCCTCACCGCCGGCGATGTGATCAGCGCCGTGCAGGAACAGAACGCCGCCGTCGGCGCGGGCGAGGTGGGCGCGCCGCCCTCGGTGCCCGGACAAGACTACGAGATCAGCGTGCGCACCACCGGACTGCTGGCCACGCCCCAGCAGTTCGACAACATCATCCTCAAGACGGAAAGCAACGGCACGCTGGTCAAGCTGAGCGACGTCGGATACGCCGAGCTGGGCGCCCAGGACTATAGCTCCGCGATCATGTATAACGGCCAGCAGGGCGTCGGGATCGCGGTGAGCCAATTGCCCGATGCCAATGCGCTGGCGGTGGACAAGCAGGCGCAGGCGGAGCTGGTGCAGCTGTCCAAGACGTTTCCGCCCGGGCTGAACTACGCCATCGCCTTCGACTCCACCACGGCGGTGAACGAAGGCATCCATGACGTTCTGATCACGCTGATTGAGGCGATCGTGATCGTCATCCTGGTGATGTTCTTTTTCCTCCAGGATTGGCGCACCACCATCATTCCCGGCTGCACCATTCCGGTGTCGCTGATCGGCGCGTTCATCTTCGTCAAGGCGTTCGGGTTCTCGGTCAACATGCTGACCCTGTTCGCCGTCATTCTGGCCACGGGTCTGGTCGTGGACGACGCCATCGTCGTGGTCGAGAACGTCGAGCGCCACCTATCGGAGGGCGTCACCGTCTCCCGCCGCGCCACCTCGGTGGCCATGGCGGAAGTCACCGGCGCCGTGGTGGCCACCGGCCTGGCGCTGATCTCGGTCTTCATTCCCGTCTCGCTGTTCCCCGGCACCACGGGCATTCTGTTCCGCCAGTTTGGCCTGACCATCGCCTTCGCGGTGGCGATCTCGGTCTTCAACTCGGTGACGCTGTCGCCGGCGCTGTCGGCACTGCTGCTGCGGCACAAGCCCGAGGGCCAGATGATCGTTTGGCGCTGGATCAACCACGGCATCGCCGCCTTCACGCACGGTTACAAGCGCTGGCTGGGAACGCTGATCCGCTGGCGCTACCTGGTGGGCATTTTGTTCTTGTGCGCGCTGGGAGCGACGGCGTGGGTGTATGAGACCGTGCCCAACTCGTTCCTGCCGTCAGAGGACACGGGCAATTTCTATCTGCTGGTGCAAGCGCCACCCGGGGCATCGCTGACCTACACCGAAGGCGTCGAAAAGCAGGCGGGCGCCATCCTGGCGCGAGAACCGGACGTGGCCGGCGCGTTCGGCGTGGCCGGTTTCAGCTTCAGCGGCGCGGCCTCCAATGAAGGGATGATGTTCGTCAGCCTCCAGCCCTTTGAGAAGCGCCAGGGCGAGCAGCATTCCTCGACCGCGGTGGTGAACCGCCTGCGCGGGGCGTTGTTCATGATCCCGGGCGCGATGGTGGTGCCGTTTCTGCCGCCTCCCATTCAGGGCCTGAGCCGCTTTGGCGGCTTCCAGTTCGAGGTCATTGACCAAGGCGGCCACACACCGCAAGAGCTGTACAGCGCCACCGAAGCCGTGGTGGCGGCCGGCAACCGCGACCCGCGCCTGAGCGGGCTGTTCAGCAGCTATACCGCCAACGATCCCCAGTTCGTGGTTGACATTGACCGCGACAAGGCCAAGAGCTTGGGCGTGTCGCTGACCCAGATCAGCCAGACGCTCGAAGGCTACATGGGCTCGGTCTACGTCAACAACTTCACCTACGCGGGCCGGACCTACCGCGTCTACGTCCAGGCGCAGGCGCCCTACCGCGCCAACCCCAAAGACATCGGTCAGTATTACGTGCGCAGCGCCAGCGGGCAGATGATCCCGCTGTCGAGCCTGGTGACCATTACCGAAACCACCTCGGCGCAGGTGATTCCCCACTACAACATCTTCCGCGGTACCGAGATTGACGGCTCACCGGCGGCGGGCATCTCCAGCGGCGAGGCCATCACGGCCATGGAGCAGGTGGCGCAAAAAGCGCTGCCGCACGGGTTCACCTACGCCTGGACCGGCATCTCGCTGCAGCAGATCGAGTCGGCGGGTAAAACCGGCCTGCTGTTCGGACTGGGCATTCTCGTCGTGTTTCTGGTGCTGGCGGCCCAGTACGAAAGCTGGGTGCTGCCCTTCATCGTGCTGCTGGGCGTGCCCGTCGCGCTGCTGGGCGGCTTGGGAGCGCAGGCGCTGCGCGGCCTGCAGGACGATATTTACTGCAAGATCGGCCTCATCATGCTGATCGGGCTGGCGGCGAAAAACGCCATCCTGATCGTCGAGTTCGCCGAGCAACTGCGCAAGCGCGGCATGCCGCTAATCGAGGCCTCACTGGAGGCGGCGCGCATCCGGCTGCGGCCCATTCTGATGACCTCGTTCGCCTTCATCCTGGGCGTGCTGCCGCTCATGGTGGCCACCGGGGCGGGTTCGGCCGGACAGCGTTCGGTGGGCACGACGGTGTTCGGCGGCATGCTGCTGTCAACCTTCCTGAACCTGGTCTTTGTGCCCGTGCTGTACGTGATTGTCGAAATGGCGCGGGAAGGCGGGAAGCATCCCAGCCCGGCAGCAACCGATCACTGACCGGCTGAAGCGGAGCGGACCGAGATGGTGCCGTCGGAGGTGGTGAGCGTCACCGGCGGACCGGGCGCCTGGGCGGCGGCGCCAAAAGAATTCTCCACCTCGCCGTCGCGCGCGTTCGCCTGCAGATGGAAGCGGCTGGAGGCGGGCAGGCGCAGCGTGATGTCGGCGTCGCGATTGGTGATGGATATGGGCGCGGTGGCCACCGCCGCTGAGTCCACGCGCACCGAATCGTTGCGGTTGACCACGGTGAGCGGGCCGCGGAAATCCCCGATGTGGATGGAGACGTCGCGCGTGCGCAGTTGAATATTGCTGGCGTTGCGGATCGAGATCTCACCCAAGTCATAGGACAGCGAACCCGGCAACGCGGCCAACTCAAGCCAGGTGCGGGAGCTGTGAAACACCAGCCCCTGCCCCAACTGCGAAAAATGCAGCGAGCCGACGTATTCGCCCTCCATGCTGGTGGTGCCACTGACGTTGCGCACCGAGATGTCGCCGCCGCCGCCGGTGATCACCACGTTGCCCTGAATGTTCGACAACTGCACCGAGCCGTGACCGGAGGTCACCTGCACGTTGCCGCGCGCGCCGGCCACCATGATCTCCCCGTGCGTCGCATGCAGATCGAGGGCCGCGCCCCAGGCGGGAACGGTGATGTCGCCGGTGGCAATTTGCACCGTGAGGGGCGCATTGGCGGGCAGCGTCAACGTCAGGTTGGCCCGGACGGCGTGCGCCGGGTCCTCGCCCGCGGGCAACACGATCCACTGGCCGCCCTCCTCGCGGATGGCCGGCTGCGAGGCGGCAAACAGCCGCGCCGCATCGGATTGGCCGTCGGAATAAACCGTGTCCGTCAAAGCGGCGGCGATGCCGCCCGCCGGACCGGTGCTAACGGTGACGTCGCCGCGGTAGCCGCGCACCACCACTGCGGGCGGCGCCGTCGCCGGCACTGCGGCGCGCGCCGAGGCGGAGAAGCCGTAGGCATCGAGGAACGGATTCCAGCGGTCGAGGTTCACGCCCCAATACGTCGCCAGGCGCGACTGGCGGAAATGATACGCCCCGCTGAACAGCAGCCCGCAGACCACGATCAGGATCACCAGCGCCACCTCGCCGCCCGACAATCCGGCGCGCGTGCGCGCCGGACGGGCCAGGTGCTCGAGCAGGCGCGTCAGGCCCCACAGAATCAGCAGCAGCGGCCAGTAGTTGGCGATCCAGGCCCCCACCGGCATCTGCGGCAGGGCATGGCGCGCCAGCACCAGCACGCCAACGATGAGCAGCAGGAGCGGGAAAAACACGCTGGCGGCCAGCCGGTGCCCGGCCGCGTGCGGCAGCAGCCGGCCGATCACCCCGAGCGCACCCACAAACACCAGAAACGCCCCCACCGTGGTCGCCACCGCCAGGCCGGAGGGCAGCATGTGCGCCAGCAACAGCACCCCGACGGCGATCAGCACCAGCGGAGCGGAAATCCGCCGCCAGCGGCAGGCTGGACAACGGCACGGACCGGTTTGGACGGGGGTAGCCATGGCAGCCGCTGCGCTCAGGACGAGTGCTTGTCCCGCTGGCGGACCAGCACATACACGCCAATGGCGATCAGGATCGCCGGCCAGAAGTATTGCGAGGAGGCGGCGTAGAAAAAGCCCAGGCTGCGCAGCAGGAAGATCGCGCCGATCACGATCAGGATGATCGCCGCCACCGGCGCGTTCACCGCCGTCGCGTCGCCGAAGGTGAACACATCGCGCACCGGCAACCCGGCCGCCATCTGCTTGGCGGTACGGTAGGCGTCAATCACCATGTAGCAATAGAAGGCGCCGATGCCCAGGCCAAAAAACGTGTTCACGGCGTCGTTGCCGGAGCTCGACATCGCGATCAGGAAGGCGAAGATCACTACCTGCACGAAGGCTTTCAGATACTGCCCGTTGTAGACCGCGCCCACGCCGGGAATGAACCCGAGCCACAGCGCCAGCCCGGGACTGGGCACATGGCCCGCCGGCGCGGCGGCATAGGC
>JBOGKL010000152.1:0-28680 GCA_050745525.1 Terriglobales bacterium
ATGCCGCCGCCGCCGCAGGCCTCGCTGGCGGCAACGTTGCCGTTCCTGCCCGACAGCTCACTTGTCAACAACATCGCCAAAGTCTCTTTGGACGATGTGGCCTTGCGCCTGCAGAAGGATGCCTCCGCCCGCGCCGTGATCATCGGCGCTGCCACCGACTTTGAGCTGCTCCGGCGGCTGTCCCCCGCCATGGCGCTGCGGTTGGCCGAGGAGCGCGCCGTTCACGCCAAGCAGTACCTGGTGAAGCAGAAGGGCATTGCTCGCGGTCGCATCGAGGTGCGCCACGGCGCAGGTATGCACACGGCCAGTGTGTGGATTGTGCCGCAGGGGGCCACCTTCCATGGTCCGGGAGCGGATTTTAACGAGAGCGTGATCAAACGTTAGGTTGGGATGCCGAGGCGCCGGCGCCGATTTCATCCAGGCCCCGGAGCTTGTAGATCGCGACCGCCGCCAGCCAGCTCAGCACAAACAGCGCGATGATGCCGTAGCCGAGCGCGCCGAAATGCTGGTTGATGCTGCCCAGGAGCACCCCCAAGCGCCCACTCCATTGCAACTGCCGGGCCAATAGACCCATTACTTCGATGCCGCCGACTAACAGCGCCACCGCGGCGGAAATCGCGGTGATGGTCAAGTTATAGAAAAGTTTCCTCACCGGCTTGGCGAATGCCCAACCATAGGCGCCGACCATCAGTACGCCATCGGTGGTGTCAGTCAGTGCCATGCCGGCCGTGAACAGGGCAGGGAAGACCAGTACGGCGGTGAGGGAAAGCCCCTTGGCGGCTTCCGCCGCCGCGATGCCCAGCAATCCGATCTCGGTGGCCGTGTCAAACCCCAAGCCGAACAGGAAACCGAGCGGATACATGCCCGCGCTGGAGCGGATCATGCGAAACATCGGCCGGAACAGGCGCGCCAGCAAGCCACCCCCGGAGGTGAGCAGCGCCGTGTCTGCTTCCCGGTACTCGCCGCCGGCGCGGACGCGGCGGAAGGCGCGGCGCACCGACTGCCACACCACCAGGTTCACCACCGCGATGATCAGCAGGAAGAGCGCCGAGACCGAGGTGCCCACCACGCCACCGATCATGCGCGCCTCGCCCAGGTGCCCTTGCAGCGCCAGCGCGGCGCCGGCGATGGCGGCGGCGCCGAGGAACACCACGGTGGAATGGCCCAGCGAGAACCACAGCCCGGCCGTCAGCGGCGACTGCCGCTCCTGCATGAGCTTGCGGGTCACATTATCAATGGCGGCGATGTGGTCGGCATCCACGGCGTGGCGCAGGCCCAGTGCATAGGCCACCAGCGCCGTGCCCAGCAGAACGGGGAAATGCCGAAAGGCTATGGCCGCCCACAGCCAGGCCGCGACGTTGCCGGCGGCCAGACCGGCGTAAAGAACCCCGATCCGCCGCTTCATGCTTTTGCGCTTCGCTTCATGTCTTTGCGCTTCGCTTCAGGCCCCAGCGCTCCGGCCCTCGATCAGGTGGAGCAGCGCCTCCAGTCCGGCCCCGCTGCGCGCGGATACTTCGACAACCCGCATGCCCGGCCGCACGTGCTCGATGTTGGCGCGCAGTTGCTCCAGGTCGCAGCCGCAGGGCTCGGCCAGATCCAGTTTGGTGATCACGGCCACATCGGCGGTGTTGAAGATCGTTGGATACTTCAACGGCTTGTCTTCGCCTTCGGTTACCGACGCCAGTACCAGGCGCAAGTCCTCGCCCAGATCGTAGCCGGAGGGGCAGACCAGGTTGCCGACGTTTTCGATCAACAGCAAGTCCAATGCCTCGAGGTCCCAATCCGCCAAAGCTTCCTCCACCATGCGGGCTTCGAGATGGCACACCGTGCCCGTATTGATCTGGCGCACAGGCACGCCCGCCCGCCGCAGCCGCCGGGCATCATTCTCCGTGGCCAGATCGCCCACCAGCGTGGCCACGCGGCACTGGCGGGCGAGGCGCGGCAGCAAGGCCTCAAGCAGCGCCGTCTTGCCCGCTCCCGGGCTCGACACCAGGCTGAGCGCGCGAACGCCGGCCGCGTGCAGCCGCTCGCGCAGGGCGCGCGCACGAACGTCGTTTTCCCGAAGCAGGTTCCTGCGCACCTCCACCAGCCGCGGCGTGCTCATGGGTCCACCTCCAGACCGATCATTTCCAGCTCCCGCCCCGCCGCCGGCTCAACCACCAGCCGCGAGTCCGCCAAGCTGGTATCGGCGCTGGCCACTTCGTAGGCGAAGCGAAGCGCCTCCACGCTCACACCGGCCTGCGCCCCGATGCGCAAATGCACGGCGCGCACCCGCGGCAGGGCGCGGTCGCGGCACTCCTGCTCGATTCCGTCCAACAGGCTGAGCGCAAGCGAGAGTTCGTGCATTTACATCGAGTAAATTTTCAGCTCGCGCATGAAGTCCGGGCCGAATTTGTACATGCCCAGAGCCAGCAGGCCAAGCAGTGCCGGCCACATCAATTTCTTTTTCATGTTCGGATTGCCTCCTCCTTCTGCGATGTCATGAACTCGCAAGCCAGTGCCTCGGCCATGACGAGCGCCTGGGGCAGGGCCCGCCTCACCGGCGGGCTTAAGGCGCAATCCTCGTCCATGGACGGTTCCAGGCATTCGGGCTCGCACCCGAGCAGGACCATGGGCGGCAACGCCACGCCCATCCGATGCGCCAGCGCGCGCACGTGCTCGACGCCCACGCTGTGGGCGTCACGGCCGGCTTCGGGCTCGTCTTCTTCGGCTTCCTCCTCCAACGCGATGCGATAGAGAGTTCCCGGTGCCTGCCCGCGGCTTACCGCATCGAGCACGATCACGGCCGACCAGCCCTCCCCCAGCGCATATGCCAAATCCAGGCAGCGGATGCCGAAATCACGGATCACCACCCCCGGCGGCCAACTGTGCTCTGCCAGCGCGCGCGCTGCCTCGCTGCCAAAGGCATCGTCGCCCAGGAATATGTTGCCAATGCCGGCCACCAACACCTGTTTCATAGCGGCTCGACCTCGCTGAGGGAAAAGAAAAACCGGTGTCCGGATTGGCGCGCATATCCCATGTCCGCGCCCGGGTCGTCTTCGACCACGACGGCCAAATGCACCTCGCCCTCCATGTCTTGTTCGATGGCCTGGATGCGAGCGGTCTTTTCCAGCAACAGCGAGCTGAACAGGTCCGCCCCGGGCCGCGGGTGCAACCGCACCCGGTGGCCCACGCGCAACTCGCCGTTTCCGCAGGGCACCGCCTCCGGTGGCAGCGCGAACGGGTCCCAGGGTGCTGCAACCGCGCGGGGCGCGGGGCCGGTAAACGTGTCGGCGCGGCCGCCGTGCAATGCCAAGTCAGGGCCCTGCGGCGCGAGACGCCCGCAGCGCTCCAGTATTTCCCGCCCTGTCCCCCCGGCCGCCCGGATTTCCTCCTGTTCCTGCGCGGTGAGCGTCAGTACCCGCAACGTGAGCAGCTCGTCCATTTCCGTCGCATCGCAGAAATCGCCGGCGCTCTGTGGCGCAACACGCGCGTAATCCTCGAGGATCAGCGGGGCGGCGAGCAGTAGCGAAGCCTCTCCCGGGTGGCCCACGAGGACCGGGTACACGCCCCGGCAGCGGCATGCCTGCGCGGCTTCCGTCCTCGCAGGCGGCGGGTCCTGCGCGGAGACAAACTGCCCCGCTTCCAGGGCACAGCGCAATTGCGCCGAAGCCATAGCGAACTGCAGTGCCGCGTCGCGCTCGTCTCCGGCACCTTGCGTGCCATTGCCCGCCTCCGCCTCCAGTCTCCACAGCCCCGCTTCGAGGGACACAACGTTCGCCTCCATCCACCCCGCAATCGGCCCGGCCACAAACGTGCGCGCCGCGTCGAGCCCGCACTGGATCTGCTCGACGGTTTCGCCACGCAGAAAGCAAAGCTTCACCGCACCGCGCGGCCTCTCGACGCTTTCGATCAGGATTTCCAACCGCAGCGAATCCGGCTCCCCGGCAACGCCCGGCGGAAACAGCGTTCCCATCGTCCAGCGATGCCGGTTTTTTTCCGCGCTGGCGCGATAAGGGTAAAGCAGGTGGCCTTCGTACAGCACCGTGGTCGCCAGGGGCTCAAAGCCCGTCCAGTTCATGCCACCTCTCTTTTGGCCTTGGTGGCTCGCGCCGCCGTCCCCTCCAGCAGGGCATCGAGGGTCGCCTCCAGCGTGCCCGCACCGGAAGCGGCATGAAATGTCAGCAGTCGCTGGCAGGCGTTCCGCTCCAGCCGCAGCCAGCGGCTGTTGCCATACATGGCCTGCACGGCTTCCCGCCAGAGCCGGGCGGGCATGGCGTAGCGCGCCTCCAGCTCCCACGGGATGGGCGAGACCTCGAGCCCGCCGGTGCCTTGCAGCATCGCCATTCCGCTGAACTGCGCCACCAGCGGAATCTCCCCCTCCCCCAGCGCCTCGCAGTATTGCGTCGCGGCCAGGGTGAAATCCTGGCTGCAGGCGAGCAGCACGTCACTGACTCCGGTTCCGGTAAAGCCCGGTAGCATGGCGCAAGTCTGCTGCCACAGAAAGGGTCGCAGCGTCTCCTCCCAACGTTCCGGCGCGCCGAATAACGGCAGCAGCGCGTCGGCTTCGGCCGGGCTGTAGCGCCGCCGCGCCGGCTCGATCTGAATTTGGCAGCGCAGCCAGATGGCGTGAATCGTTTCCGGCGTGCCGTTCACCGCACGCAGTTTCATGCGCAGCGTCGGCGTCAGCGCATGCATCACCGGCTCCAACCCTTCCAGGAAGAACCGCAGCTCAGGCATGACTCGTCCCTCCGCGCAGTTCGGCGCAGAAATCCCGCACCTGCCGCCGGACTTCCGGTCCGCCGGAAAACCCCGTCCATGCCGTCCGTACCAGCCCCACCAGGCGATAGCAGCGGTCCAGCGGCACCAGAAACAGTTGATGCGGCCGCTCGAGATAGTTCAGCAGCAGCGCTTCCAGCCCCGGCTGCAGTGCCCGCAGCCCGGTGTGCCGCGCCCTCAGCTCGTCCCAAAGGCTGCGCTCCAGCGGCGCCGTGACCACCCCGCCCGGGCTGGGATAACGCGCCTGTACCGCGCCGTTTTCGGCGCTCACGGTGATAAAGGCCAGCTTGACGGGAATTTGCAGGCTCGCCCACTCCTGCGGCTCCAGATCGAATCCGGCCAGGTAGCGGGCGTCGCGCGGCAGGCGCCGCAGCGGCTGGTCCGGATGCTCGAACAGCAGCGCGCAGGCAATGCAGGCGCAACTGAGCTCGCCGCTGGCCAGCGCCACCACGTGTTCGTGCTGCTCGGCGAGCGGCTGGGCGCAAAACTCGCACCGGCTCGCTGCCGCCGCCGTGGCGGGAGGCTGCCGTAGTCGCCGCAGCGCGGTCATGGCGGAGGTGGTCATGGTCAGGCCGGGGGCAGGTGCGGCATGCGGTGGTCCACCGAGTCATGCAGCAGCGGGTTGATCGAGGTCGCGCTGCGCGCGTGCCGCTCGGTGCCCACCCGGCCTTTTTCTTTTTTCTTCTGAATCCATTCCTCGCCGCGGCTGGTGCCGCGGGTGTGCGAGGGCGTTTCGATGTGCACGTACGCCGGGGCGATGCGGATGCCCTGTTCGGTGGCGATCACCTCTTGCGAGTGCTCTTCGCGCTTGTGCAATCCGCGATCGCGCATCTCCAGCACTTTTTCGTCCAGCTTCTGCCGGATGCGGTCGTTCCGTAGCGGGTTTGACGATGACATGGTGGCTTCCTTTCCTCAGCGCCGGTCCTTACCTCCGGTCTTTACTTCCGGCCAGTGCCACGAGCGGCACAAAATTGCCGCCTGCCGGCGGCGCCGGAGCCGCCACCGCAGGCCATTCCAACTCATGCAGCTCCACCAGTGCAGCGATGTCCTGCTCGCGCTTCCACGCTGCGACCAGGGCCGCTGGATGCGGCGCCTCGCCGGCGGTGCGCAGCATCTTCTCCAGCGCGCCGCCGTGCAGCTCGAGCACCAGCCGCAGTAACTCGAGCACGTCGGTCCGCAGCTCCCGATCGGCGATCGCCTCGCAGCGCGCGGCCAGCGCCTCCATGCGCGCATTCCGATCGCCGCTCACCGCCCGGCTCCGAACATGGGCGAGTGCTGCACCTCGAGCGTCCGCCCCGCGCCCAGATACATGTGCACGCCGCATGGCAGGCAGGGGTCGAAGCTGCGCACCGCCCGCATGATGTCCACGCCCTTGAATTTGTCCGGCCCGTTCTCCTCGAAGATCGGCGTGTTCTGAATCGCATCCTCATAGGGCCCAGGCGTGCCCAGGCTGTCGCGCGGGCTGGCGTTCCACGGCGTCGGCGGATAGGGATGATAGTTGGCGATCTTGCCCTCCCGGATCACCACGTGATGGCTCAGCACGCCGCGCACGGCTTCATGGAAACCGCACCCGATCGCCTCCTCCGGCACGGTAAACGGTGACCAGGTGCGGTTGTCTCCGCCGAGCAGCGTCTGCATGGCCTTGTTGTAAAAATGCAGTGCCATGGCGGCTGCGTACGCCTGAAAGTAGGTTCGCGCCCGGTCGCGTTCGATCGCGTTCGACCATTGCGGCGGCTTCCAGGTGAAGCTGGTCTCGGGCAACTCGGAGGTGCGCGGAAAGCTGATCTTGACGCTGCCGCCGCTGGCCTCGACGTAATCGGTATGCACCCGGCCCTGCAGTGCCGTGGACCACAGCCGCGCCAGCGGCCCGCCGCCGGTGTCGAGCGCGAGGTGCTCGCCGCTTTTCTTATCGAACCAGCGCGGCGCCATCACCCAGGTGTAGTTACCCTCGAAGTTCCGCTTCTGCGGCCGCGGCGTGGTGGTCTGGTTCCAGGGATGGCGCTGGTCCACCGGGTTGCCCAGCGGGTCCTTGCTGACGTAAGTCTTCTGGTTGGCCCAGTCGTCGTAGTAGGAATGCCCGAGCAGGATGCGGATGCCCAGGTTGATGTCCACCAGATCGTCGGTGAGCAACTGCCCGTCCACGACGATGCCGGGGGAGACGTACATGTGCTTGCCCCACTCCGACATGGTTTCGTAACGGTAATCGCAGTGATCCGGATCGTTGAACGCCCCCCAGCAGCCCAGCAACACCCGCCGCTGCCCCACCTTCTCGTATCCGGGCAGCGCTTCATAGATGAAGTTAAACAGATCGTCGTGCAGCGGCACCACGCGCTTCATGAAGCCGACGTACTTCAGCAGGCGGGTGAGGTAGTCGGTAAACACCTGCGGTGTGGCCACCGTCCCCACCCCGCCCGGATAGAGCGTCGAGGGATGCACGTGCCGTCCTTCCATCAGGCAGAACATCTCGCGCGTGAGCCGGCTCTTCTCCAGCGACTCGCGGTAAAAGGCGCCCGTGAACGGATTCAGGCTGCGCATGATGTCGGCGATGGTGTGGTAGCCGTGCAGCTTTCCGTTCGGCGCTTCGGTTTTTTCCGCCTTGGCCCATACGCCGGGATTGGTTTGCTTCACCATTTGCTCGCAAAAATCCACCCCGACGAGGTTGTCCTGGAACAGGCAGTGATCGAACATGTACTCGGCCGCTTCGCCCAGGTTGACGATCCACTCCCCCAGGGGCGGCGGCTTGACCCCGAAGGCCATCTGCTGCGCGTAATTGGCGCAGGTGGCGTGGTTGTCGCCGCAGATGCCGCAGATACGGCTGGTGATGAAGTGGGCGTCACGCGGGTCCTTGCCCTTCATGAACACGCTGTAGCCGCGGAACAGGGAACTGGTCGAGTGGCACTCGACCACCTGCTTCCGGTCGAAATCAATTTTGGTGTAGATGCCGAGATTGCCCACGATCCGGGTCACTGGATCGAAGTTCATCTCCACCAGGTTCGGTTTCGCCGTGGGCGTGGACGCCGCGCTGGATGGAGTAGTCGGGGTGGTTGCCATCGCAAGCTCCTTTTTCTTCTCTTTGCTTTTCCGGGGGTTAGATATTGGCGGCGTCCTGGTAGCCGGTGGTGAGCGCGGGTCCGCGATGATGCCACTTCGCTTCCTGGTTACCGCTGAGATTCGTGAGCGAGCGCAAAGTGCGGATCATGCGCCCGTACCCAGCGCCCGCCATGACGGAAACGCTCGATCCGGGCGGCTCATCCATGAACGGCATGAACTTGTCGGGAAAGCCCGGCATGGTGCAGGCCATGCAAATGCCGCCCACGTTGGGGCAACCGCCGATGCCGTCCATCCACCCCCGCTTGGGTACATTGCAGTTCACCACAGGCCCCCAGCATCCGAGCTTCACCAGGCACTTCGGCGAGCCGTACTCGTGGGCGAAGTCTGACTGCTCGTAGTAGCCGGCGCGGTCACATCCCTCGTGCACGGTCTTGCCAAATAACCAAGTCGGGCGCAGCTTGGCGTCGAGCGGGATGATGGGTGCCATGCCCGCCAGCTCGTAGAGCAAATACGTCAGCGTTTCCATGAAGTTGTCCGGCTGCACCGGGCAGCCGGGAACATTGACGATCGGCAAGCCCCCGGCGGAGCGGAAATCCCAGCCCAAGTAATCGGCCAACCCCATGCAGCCGGTCGGGTTTCCGGCCATGGCGTGAATGCCCCCGAAGGCGGCGCAGGTGCCGACCGCGATGACCGCGACCGCATCCGGCACCAGATGGTCAATCCAGTCGGTGGTCAGAATCGGCTGTCGGGTTATGGGGTCGCTGCCCCAAGCCGCCCAGTACCCCTCATCCTTGACCTCCTCGTTGGGAATCGAGCCCTCGACCACAACCACGTAGGGAAGCGTGTTCTCCTTCCGCCACGCCCGCCGGAACGGCTCCAGAAACTCGTCGCCCACGGCCGCGGCGAGCACGGGGTTGTGCAAGTTCACCTTGGGCAGCCCGGGAATGCCCTGCAGGACAATGTCCTCGATGCTGGGCCGCTGCCCGGCGGTGATCGAGACCGTATCGCCGTCGCAACTCAACCCGGCCGTGATCCACAAAATATCGAGCTCCTCGATCGGCAGCTTGACACGCGGCGGTAGCGTGGTGGGGGTGGGCATGATATCCCCGATTCACACCCTTCCTCCAGGGATGTCCGGGGGCTCTGCACCCCGTCAGCAAATCCGGGGTAGCTGCTCGTGGAACTGGGTATCGAGCACGCGCGTGCCGCCGATCGAGGTCTTCAGCAGCACCATCTCCCGCGGCGTCTCGATCACCTCGCCGATGCGCTGCGCCTCCCCACCCAGCGGATGCGCCCGCATCGCCTCCAGCGCCTGTGCGGCGTATTCGGGCGCGACGATGGCCACCAGCTTGCCCTCGTTGGCCACAAACAGCGGGTCAATGCCGAGCAGTTCGCAGGCCGAGCTCACCGACTCTCGTACCGGAATGCGCCTCTCCTCGAGCAACATTCCCACGCGCGAGCGCAGCGCGATTTCGTGCAGCGACGTCGCCAACCCGCCCCGCGTCGGATCGCGCATGCAGCGCAGCGCCGGCGGCGGACACGTGGCCAGCAGCGCCGCTGTCAACGTGTGCAGCGACGCGCTGTCGCTGGCGATGACCGATTCAAACTCCAGGTTCTCGCGCATGGACAGAATCGCCATGCCGTGGTCGCCGACACTGCCGCTCACCAATATCTGATCGCCCGGCCGCGCGCGGTCGGCTCCCAACTCCACCCCGGCCGGCACCCATCCCACGCCCGTCGTGGTAATGAACAACTGGTCGCCCTTGCCGTGATTTACGACCTTGGTATCGCCGGTCACGATCGCCACCTGCGCCTGCTGTGCGGCGAACGCCATGGAGTTGACGACGCGGCTCAGGTCAGTGCGCGCCAGTCCTTCTTCGAGGATGAAAGCAGCGGCGAGCCACAGCGGCCTCGCTCCCCCCACCGCCAGATCATTGACGGTGCCGTGCACGGCGAGCGAGCCGATGTCGCCCCCGGGGAAAAAGATCGGCGTGATCACGAAGCTGTCGGTGGTCATGGCCAATCGCCCCACACCCTGACCGGGCATGGCCAGCACCGCTTGGTCATCCATGCGTTCCAGCACGGGGTTGCGAAATGCGGGTAGAAATACTTCTTCCATCAGAGCGGCGCTCAGCTTACCGCCGGCTCCATGCCCGAGCACAATGCGCTCCTGCTCGCCGAACGGCACGGGGCAGACGGCGTTCAGCAGGCTGGGGGCGGGACTTTGCTCAGCCATGGTTCACACCACGTCTTGCTCGCCCATGGCGACGTGGATCAGGTCCCAAAGTATGTGCAGCAGGGCCACGTGCGACTCCTGAATGCGGTGGGTGCTGAAGCTGGGCACGGTGAAGCAGTATTCGGCTGCGTCCTGCAGACGCCCGCCGTCCTTACCGGAAAACCCGATGGTGAGCATGCCTTTGGCCCGGGCCATCTCCAGGGCATAGATCAGGTTGGGAGAGTGTCCGCTGGTGGAGATCGCGATCACCATGTCGCCCGGGTGCGCCCACAGTTGCAGTTGATCCACGAACACCTTGGCGAAATCCTTATCGTTGCTGATGGCGGTGACCACGGCTGCCTGGCTGACCAGATCGAGCGCCGGCAGCGCGCGCCGCTTTTCGATGATGGGATGAATGAATTCGACGGCGATGTGCTGGGCGTCGCAGGCGCTGCCGCCGTTGCCCATCACCCACAGCCGCTGCCCGGCGGTGAAGGCGGCCGCCATGCGCTGGCTCAGCTCGCCGATCTGGTCGGCATAGGCATCGAAGAATTTCTGTTTGACCTCGACCGACTCGCTGCACTTGCGCAGCACTTTCGTCCGCCAGGTCTCCTGATCCGGCGCCAGCGGCTCCCACCGGGGTGCGGCCGGGGTGCTCATGACTGACCTCCCGTGGCGGCGTGCGGCTGTAAATGCCGGCCGTAGGCGTAGTAGGCGGCGCAGGCGCCCTCGGCCGATACCATTGTGGCGCCCAGCGGATGCAGCGGCGTGCAGATGCCGCCAAAGGCCGGGCAGTCGTGCGGCTTTTTAATGCCCTTGAGGATCTGCCCGCTGATGCAGGCCAGTGGCTCGTGCGTGTCCACGTCGGCGACCTCGAACTTGCGCTCGGCATCGTGGGCGCGGTACTCCCAGCGCAGCTTGTAGCCGCTCTTGGGAATCGAACCGACGCCGCGCCACTTCCTATCGCCCACTTCGAAGACGGAATACACCACCTGCCGCGCCCCCGGGTTGCCGTTGCGGTCGAGGATGCGGGCGTACTGGTTCTCGACCTCGTACCGGCCGCTTTCCAGTTGCCGCACGGTCATCAGCGTGCCTTGCAGGATATCGAGCGGCTCGAAGCCGGTGATCACGATCGGAACCCGGAAGCGCGCCGCAATCGGCTCGTATTCGCGGTAGCCCATGATGGCGCACACGTGCCCCGGACCTAGAAACCCTTGCACGCGATTGGCCGGCGACTGCAGGATATTGGCGATCGCCGGCGGCACCATCACGTGCGAGACCAGCACGGAAAGGTTGCCCAGCCCTTCCTCATGCGCCCGCGTCACCAGCATGGCGTTGGCGGGCGCGGTGGTCTCGAACCCGATGGCAAAAAACACCACCTCCCGCGCCGGGTTCTGCCGCGCCAGCTTCAGACAATCGAGCGGCGTGTACACCACGCGCACGTCGGCGCCTTGCGAGCGCAGCGTGAACAGATCGCCATGCGAGCCGGGCACGCGCAGCATGTCCCCGAAGGAGCAGAAAATCACCTCCGGACGCCGCGCGATGGCATGCGCCTTGTCAATCATCTCGAGCGAGGTGACGCACACCGGACATCCCGGCCCATGCACCAGCTCAATCCCCTCCGGCAGCAGGTGATCAATGCCGTGCTTGACGATCGAGTGGGTCTGTCCGCCGCAGACCTCCATGATTACCCACGGCCTCGTCTGCACCCGCGCGATCTCGGCACACAGGTGTTCGGCCAGCCGCTGGTTCCGGTACTCATCCATGAACTTCATCCGCGCTGCCTCCGTTTTCCCCGACCACCGGCGCCTCCAGCTCGCCCAATTGGTTCAGTTCCTCGAGCGCTTCATACGTCCGCGCGGCTTCGGCTTCATTGACGCAACTGATGGCAAAGCCGACGTGTACGAGCACGTAATCGCCCACCCCGGCCTGCGGCGTATAGGAAAGGCAGGCCTCGCGTGTGATGGCGCCGAATTGCACCCGGGCCATGGGCAACCCGTGCTGCTCGTAGGTGCTGAGAATTTTTCCGGGAATGGCTAAGCACACGGCGACGTTTCCCGCATCCTTATTCGCTTCTCAACCTTCGCCTCGCAATCGGGACTGCGCCACCACCGCCTGTCCCAGCGCGAGCCCTCCGTCGTTAGCGGGCGCCTGGCGCGGTGAGAAAACCTCAAACTCAGCCGCCCGCAACCGGCTCTCGCAGCTCTCAAGCAGCAGTTGATTCTGAAACACCCCACCACCCAGACAGATCCGATTCCCGCAACTCGCGCGCAGGTGCCGACACATGGCCACCAGCGCCAGCGTCAACGTGGCATGCACACGTTCCGCAAGGGTTTCGATGCTGTTGCCGCTCAGGCGATCGGCTACTAAAGCGGCAATCATCGGCGCAAAGTCCAAAATCAAGCCCTCGTCGTCATGGATATCGAACCGATACGGCGGCGCCGGCTCGCGGCACCTTTCGGCGGCGTTTTGCACCGCTAGGGCGGCCTCGCCTTCAAAGCTGGCCGGCTCGCCTTCCGGCGCCAGGCCCAACAGCGCAGCCACGGCGTCGAACAACCGCCCGGCGGAGCTGCACTCGATCCGCAGCCCCGGCGTGCGCTCCTCGCGTCCCAGCAACGCCCACACCATCTGCAGGCGTCGGCGGTCGAGTCCGGGCCACAGCGTTTGGGCCAACGTAAGCGCTTCATCGCCGAGCGCCTGCCGCAGATAGGCCAAGCCCAGCCGCCAGGGTTCGCGCACGGCCTGATCGCCGCCAACCATTGCGATAGGCCGGAAGTGACCCACGCGCTCAAACCCCGCCCGCGAGGCCCGCAGGAACTCCCCGCCCCAAACGGTGGCATCGCTGCCGTAGCCGGTGCCATCCCAGGCGATGCCGAGCACGCTGCCGGTCATTTGGTGCTCCGCCATGCACGCGGCAATATGCGCATGATGATGCTGAACCTCGATGACGGGTGCCACGTCCAGCTCCGCTGCCAGCCGTCGCACCCAGCGGTTGAGTAAATATCCCGGATGGGCGTCTACGGCCAGCGCCGCGGGACGAAAGTCAAACAGCTTGAGGTAGTGCCGGAATGTCTCCTGGTAAAATCGCCAGGTTTCAAGATTCGCCATATCGCCGATGTGGGGCGACAAAAACGCCTGTGCCCCGCGGGTCAGGCAAAACGTGTTTTTGAGCTCGGCGCCGGCGGCCCACACACTCGCCCCCTCTTCGCCCAGAGCGATCGGTTCCGGGACGTAGCCGCGCGCGCGGCGCAGCGAGCGCGCGGCGCCAGAGCTGTATTGCACGATGGAATCGTCGAGCCGTGCTTGGATCGGCCGGTTGTGGTCGAGGAACACCTCAGCGATGCCTTCTAAATTCCTCCCTGCCTCGCCCTCCTCGGCCGCCAGTGGTTCCGCGCCCCGGTTGCCGCTAGTCATTACCAGCAACGGCAGACCGCACGTCTCGAGCAAGAGTTCGTGCAGCGGGCTGCTGGGCAGCATGACGCCCAGCCGGTTCTGGCCGGGCGCCACCGACGCGGCGACGCCCTCGCCCGTCCGCCGGCGCAAGAGCACGATCGGCCGCGCCGGATGCCGCAGCGCTTCGCCTTCGGCCGCACTCAGATGGCACATCTTCTCCACGGTCGCCAGATCCGCGGCCAGCAGGGCGAACGGCTTGCGCGGACGCTGCTTCGCCGCGCGCAGGCGCTGCACGGTCGCCTCGTTCGTGGCATCACAGGCAAGCTGATATCCCCCCACGTTCTTGATGGCGACAATGGCGCCCGCGCGAGTGCGCGAGGCAGCCCAGGCGAGCGCCTCGGCGCCTCGGAGCTGGTCGCAACTCAACGCCGGGCCGCAGTCCCCACATGCGTTCGGTTGGGCATGGAAGCGCCGCTCGATGGGGGCGTCGTACTCCGTTTGGCAGCTCCCGCACATGGCAAAGCCGGCCATCGTCGTCCTTGCCCGGTCGTAAGGGAGCGCGTGTGTAATCGTGTAACGGGGACCGCAATGGGTGCAGTTGGTAAACGCGTAACCGGCGCGGCGGTTCTGAGGGTCGCGGTAGTCCTCCCGGCAGCGGTCGCAGGGAGCGGTATCGGGCGCCACCTGCGCCGGCACCGCGCTGGCGGCGCGGCTCGGCAGAATGCGAAACTGCCTTGCCGCGCTCTCCTGGCTCACCGCGGCGCTGACGCTCAGGCTCTCAATCCGCGCCAGAGGCGGCGGATCCCGGGCCAGCCGCGCCAAAAAGGCATCCAGCACGGTCGAGGCAGCTTCGGCCTCAATGGTCACGCCGGAGGTCGAATTCCAGACCGCTCCGCCCACGCCACATTCCGCGGCCAGCCGATACACCCAGGGCCGAAATCCGACCCCCTGCACCCTGCCCGTGATCTCAATTCTTCGCCGCTCAATTGTGAACGCTGCCGTTTCCACGTCCGCAGCGATGCAGGCAAATTCGCCTCAGGTTGTGCCGCCGTCGCCGCAGGCCCCAATCTGGAACCCTAGCTGTCCCATTTGGAAACCGAGACTCCCACTTTGGGACTCGACGCACCACCTCTTAGCCGTTGCTCCGGGCGCGGTTCCACTCCGAAACGGTAGTGGCAGTTGGGTTTGCGTCACCCCCGCCTTCTTTTTTCGCATTTGGACTCTGGCCTGCAGTACCGACTGCGAAAGGAGAACCAATGCCGACCCCGATTGCGATCATTCCCCACATTCTGGTCGCCGATAACCAGGACGTTGTGCGCGAGATCTGCCTCAGCGTAGCCGGCCAGCTCGGCTACCGCGCTACCGGCGTCTCCAGCGGGGCGGACCTGCTGCGGTGCTTTGAACAGGACCCGCCCGACGTGCTCGTTTGCGAGGTCCAACTGCCGGACATGAACGGGGTCGAGTTGCTGCAGCGGGTAAAGCAGTTATGGCCGGCTGTGCCGGTACTGCTCACCACCGCCTATGCCACTGTCGGCATGGCGGTGGAGGCGATGAAGCTGGGCGCCTCCGATTATCTGGCCAAGCCCTTTGAAGTCGAGGAACTCCGCCTGCTGCTGCAGAACTGCGTGCGCCAGGCGCTGACGGATCGTGACGTGCGCGGCCAGCGTCTGGCGGCGCGCGGTCCCTACGCCGCCGGCAACCTGATCGGCATCTCGCCCGCCATGCAGCGCGTGTTCCGGCTCATCGGCAAAGTCGCGCAGAGCCGTTACTCGATCCTCATCCTCGGGGAAAGCGGCACGGGCAAGGAGGTCGTGGCGCGCGCGCTGCACTATACCGGTCCGGAACACGGTCGCCCGTTCCTGCCGGTGGACTGCGGCGCGCTGGTGCCGACGCTGATGGAAAGCGAGTTGTTTGGCCACGTGAAAGGCGCCTTCACCGGCGCCAGCCAGAACCATCAGGGATTACTCGAGGTCGCCCAGGGGGGCACGGTGTTTCTCGACGAGATTGGCGAGCTGCCCGCCGATATGCAGGTGAAGCTGCTGCGTGCGTTGCAGGAGCGGGAAATTCGCCCTGTCGGTTCCACGCGCCGCATCAAAATTGATGTCCGCATCATTGCTGCCACCAATCGCGATCTGCAGGCGGCGGTCGCCAGTGGCAGCTTCCGCAAGGATCTGTTCTTCCGTCTCAACGTCATCAGCATCAAGTTGCCGGCCTTGCGCGAGCGCATCATGGATATTCCCATGCTCGTGGAGCATTTCCTGGAGCGGGCGACGCCGCCGGGCGCCATATCCAAAACCTTCAGCCCCGAGGCCATGGAGCGGCTCCTGCGCTATGAGTGGCCGGGGAATGTGCGCGAGCTGGAAAACTGCATCGAGCGGACACTGGCGCTGGCAGGCGGGAACCGGCTGGAAGCCTCCGATCTGCCCAGCTATCTGCAGCAGCCGCGGCCCCAGGCCGTCTCCCTCACGACCTCGGCTCCGGTGCGTGCCATCGCCGACCTCGAACGGGATGCGATCTTCGACGCCCTAGCCTATGTCAAGGGTGACAAAATTCAGGCCGCACGGCTGCTGGGGATCGGCAAGACGACGCTCTATCGCAAGCTGAAAGAATATGCCGGCGCGGCGGCGCAAGCCAGCGGTGCGGCCAGCGGCGCAGGAGGTGTGCAGTGAAGGCTTCGTTGCTTTTGATCAGCCCGGATGAGCAACTGGTGCGGCGTGTCGAGCGTGCCCTGCCGCTGGCGCCTATGGCGGAGTTGCGGCTGGTGGTTGCGCCCGGTTGGCCGCAGGCCGGGATCGTGCCCCCGCCGGTGTTGGTTTTGTGGGATGTAAATGCGACAGAGCCGCAACCGTCGGCCGCTCCTTCCGAGGCAGGTATTCCCGTCCTGTGGATGGGGATCATGCCGCTGCTGGCGGCGGGGTTGCCGGACAACGGGCTGCCCGGCCCGGTGGTGGACTTTCTCGATCGCGAGTTGCCCTCCTCCAAGCTCGCCTTTGTCCTGCAGCAACACCTCGCCGCCGCCTACTTGCGCTCCCTGCACCGCGGCCGGCCGGGACGGCAGGCTCCCGAGCAGTTTCATGCCGATCTGAACAACGCCTTGACCGGCCTTATTGGCAACGCCGAACTGGCCGCGGAATTGGCGCGCGCTCCGCATCGGCGTCTGCCTCCGCCGCTCGCCGAACGCTTGGACTGCATCGTGGACCTGGCTGGACGCGTGCGTGCCCTGTTGGAATCGGCCCCCTGGCCCGACCCACAAACGCTGCGCTCATAATTGGGGCGTGAGTTCGTGTGAGCGGGCCCGTCGCTGCTTCGCGCATGCCTTAGCCGCGCTGGACCCGCGCGCCCTAGTGCGCGAACGCGCCAGCCGGCTCGCACCGGCTCCGGACGGACGCGAGCGGGTCATCGCCGCCGGGAAAGCCGCCGTACCCATGCTGGCGGGCTGGCTCGATGCCCAGGCCACTCCCGCCGAGATTGTCCTGGTCCACCCGGCGGGTACGCCGGGCCTGCCCCCGGACCTCGCCCAGCGCTGCACCGATGTTCTGTGCGCGTTTGTCGCCGGGCACCCGGAGCCCGACGCCGTTAGCCTGAGCGCGGGCGCGGCCGCGCTCGCGCTCGCGCGCCGCTGCGGTCCCCAGACGCCTCTGACGGTGCTGCTGTCGGGTGGCGCTTCGGCGCTGATGGAAGTGACTTGGCAGGGCGGTCTCGAGCCGCTGCGTGAGCGGAATCGCCTTTTGCTGGGCAGCGGGGCCGCAATCGGGGAAATCAACTGCATCCGCAAGCATGGCTCGGCGCTCAAGGGTGGACGCCTGGCGCTGGCCGCTTCCGGCGCGCAGCAGCGAACGCTGATTCTGTCCGATGTTCCCCCAGGCGCATGGGCCGATGTCGCATCCGGCCCCACCTGCCCCGACGCCAGCACGAATGCCATTTTTGCCGCGGCGTGGCGGCGTTGGCTCCCCGGTGCTCCACCGGAGTATCCAGAAACGCCCAAGCCCGGCGATACGGTTTTCCTCCGCTCCACTTGGCACTGTCTGGCCGACAATCTTGACGCCTGCGCGGCTCTGGCGCGCGCCGCGCGCGCCCAAGGATACGAGCCCGCCGTGGACTCCACCACCGACGAATGGGAGGAGGAGCGCGCCGCCGAATACCTGCTCCAGCGGTGGCGCGCCTTGGGCGAGGCCCAACCGCGCGCCTGCCTGATTGCGGGCGGCGAAGTCCGCGTGCGCCTGCGCGCCGGTCACGGTCGCGGCGGCCGCAATCTGGCGCTCGCCTTGCGCATGGCCATCGCTCTTGACGGTCAACCCGGCTGCTTTCTCTCCGCCGGAACCGACGGCGTGGACGGCTCCAGCGATGCCGCCGGCGCCTGCGTGGATGGATCCACCGCGGCCCGCATCCGCGCCGCCGGCCTCGATCCCGCCGCCTGCCTCGAACGCCAGGATGCGCACGCTCCCCTCGCCGCCGCCGGTGCCCTCGTCGTGACCGGCCCCACCGGCAACAATCTGCGCGACCTGCGCCTGTTTTGCGGCTGAAGCGGGTCGCGTGGCGCAGTCACGCGGGGCCCCGCGCCCGTCAATGCGTCATAATCGGTCGAGATATGGCCTTGGGGCGCGACATCGGCTACGCGCTGCGCCGCATGCGGCAGGCGCCCGGTTTCACCGCTGTCGCCGTGGCCGTGCTGGCGCTCGGCATCGGAGCCAACACCGCCATCTTCAGCATCATCAATGCCGCACTGTTGCGGCCGTTGCCTTATCGCCAACCCCAGCAGTTAGTGGCGTTGTATGAGACCTTGCGCTCGCCGGGAAATTTCAGCATTTCGGAACCCGATTTTCTCGACTGGCAGCGGCAATCATCCCTGTTCGAAGGGATGAGCATGTATCAATATCCGCGCGATTTCAATCTCAGCGGCGCGGGCGAGCCGCTGCGCGTGCGGGGCGCGCAGGCGGAGGCGAATTTCTTCTCGGTCCTCGGCGTGAAGGCCGCCTTGGGCAGAACGTTTGCCCCCGGCGAGGACACCGCCGGTACGAGCGACGTTGTCATCCTCAACTACGATTTTTGGCGCAGTGAGTTCGGCGGCGATGCCAACGTGGTGGGGAAGGGCATGGTTCTGGATGGCCGGACCTACAGGGTGGCCGGTGTGCTGCCGGCCTCATTTCACTGGCAGCCGCAATTTCAAGTTTGGGTGCCGCTGGCGCTGAATCCCGCCGCGCTCGAAGCGCGCGGTTACCACGGCATGAGCGCCGTTGCGCGCTTGCGGCCGGGCGTGACGCCGGCGGCGGCCGAAGCCCAGCTCAGCGCCATCGCGGCCCACTTGGCGCGCCTGTACCCGGTCAGCAACCGGGGCGTGGGCGTCAACGTGGAACCGCTGCGCGACAGCTTTGTGGCGGCGCCGCTGCGCGCCTCGTTGTGGATGCTGCTCGCGGTGGTGGGGCTGGTGCTGCTCATCGCCTGCGCCGATTTGGCCAACATGTTGCTGGCGCGCGCCTCTGGCCGCCGTCAGGAAATCGCCATCCGGCGCGCGCTCGGCGCTTCCGGGCGGCAAATCGCGGTACAAGTGTTGGTCGAAGCCCTGGTGCTGGCGGTGGCGGGCGCCATCGCGGGAACCTTCCTGGCCTGGGCGGGCCTGCGCGCGGGCAGCGGTCTTGCCGCCTTGCAATTGCCGGCGACCGCTGTCGTCGGGTTGGATGTCCGGGTGCTGGTGTTCACCGCTCTGATCGCGGTGGCCGCCGGTATCCTTTTTGGCCTGGCCCCGGTCTGGCAGTTGCGCCCATCGAGGTTGCAGTCGGAGTTGATCCGGGGCGCATCGCCACGGCGGGGACGGTTGGGCGACGCCCTGATTGCGGGCGAGGTGGCGCTGGCGCTGGTGTTGGTGGTGGTCTCGGGGCTGCTGTTGGCGAGCCTGCAGCGCATGCGGACCCGCCCGCTGGGCGTGAACCCGGACCATCTGGTGACGATGGAGGTCTCCGTCGGGCCGGCCTCCACCGCCAACTTTTATGCCGGCCAGACATTGCAAAACGAGTTTGTGCGGCGGCTGACGGCGTTGCCGGGCATTGCCGGCGCCAGCCTCGCCAACCTGCTGCCCATGGAAGGCGCCGGTTTTGCCAATGGCTATCCGGTGCTCGAGGGTCACAGCGAGCCCAGCCACGTCCTGATCGAGGATGCCCGCGTCTCGGCCGACTATCTTCAGACCACGCAACTTCCCTTGCTGACCGGTTCCTGGTACCGCCCGGCGCAGGTGCAGGCGTGGCAACAAGCGGCGCTCTGGAAATGGGCCTCGCCGCCGTCACCGCAGCGGAAGGCCGCACTGGCGCCATTGGATCTTTCCGTGGTGGTCAACGAAGCTTTTGCCCGCCAATTTTTCCCCGACGGTGCCCTGGGCAAGCGCTTTCGCGACGACCAGTACAGTCCTTGGATGACGATTCAGGGGGTCGTGGGCAATATGCCGATCACCGGACCCCGCCAGGTTGCTCCCATGCCGGAGGCCTATTATCCGGTCTTTTCCGGCCCCTACCTGCTGGTGCGCGCTCCGTTGCCGGCCGCGGCGGTGGCGGCGGATGTGCGCCGCGTGCAGGCGGGCCTGGGCTTGAGCACGCCGGTGTACAACCTGCGCACGATGGAGCAGGTGGTGGACGGAGCTTCAAGCAGCGAGGCGCTGCAAGGCGGCTTGGTATCCGCCTTTGCCGCGTTGGCGCTGCTGTTGGCCGCGGCGGGAATTTACGGCGTCATGGCATTGCTCGTGGCCGGGCGCAAGCAGGAAATCGGAGTGCGGATGGCGCTGGGCGCCGGGCGCGGCGCGATCACCGCCCTAGTGCTCAGGCGAGCCTTGGGCCTCACCCTGGCCGGCGTCGTGCTCGGAACCGCGGCCGCATTGCTGGCCGGCCGCGCCATGGCCGCCCAGCTCTATCAGACCAAGCCTGGCGATCCCCGTCTGCTGGCGCTGGCGGCGGTGGTGCTGTTTCTGGCCGCACTGCTGGCCAGCTATCTTCCCGCACGCCGCGCCGCCCGCGTGGATCCGCTCCAGGTGCTGCGCGAGCTCTGAGTAGGAACTGCCTAGTGAAGATGGCCGAGCTTGGCGCGCTTGACGGCAAGGTAATCCCGCGCCTGGGCGGACAGCGCCTCCGCCTGGCAGGGAACGCGCTCGACCACGGTGATCCCGGCCGCTTCCAGTGCCGCCACTTTGTCTGGGTTGTTGGACAGCAGGCGCACCTCGCTCAAACCCAGATGCCGCAGAATCTCCGCCGGCAGCGTGTAGTCGCGCGCGTCGGCGGCAAAGCCCAGCCGCTCGTTGGCCTCGACCGTGTCGGCGCCGCCATCCTGCAGCGCGTAGGCGCGTAATTTGTTCATCAGTCCGATGCCGCGCCCCTCCTTGTCTTCATAGATCAATACGCCCGCGCCTTCGGCGGCGATCGCCCCCAGCGCCATCTCCAACTGCTGCCGGCAGTCGCAGCGCAGCGACGCGAAGACGTCGCCGGTCAGGCACTGGGAATGAATCCGCACCAGCGGGACGGCCACCGGGCGCTCACGAATGCGCAGCGCCACGGCGCTTTCGCCTCTGCGCTCGTAGCCGAAAATGCGAAAATGCCCCCAGTGCGTGGGAAAATCGGCTTCGGCGGCCAGTTGCAGCTTCGTGTGCGGCACGGTTCTATTGTAATAACTGGGAACGGGTCCAGATGAACGGCGAACGGTTGTTATTCATCACGTTGCTGCTCAACCTGGCGGTCATGGCCGCCATCGCCGCCGTGCTGGTGCGCTCGGTGGCCTTCCAGCGCTGCCTTTACGCCCAGCACCGGAGCTGGCGGCAGCGGCTGGCGTTCGCGTTGTTTCTGGCGCTTCCGCTGATGGGCGGCGTCTGGATCCGCCTGCTGGTGCCGTCCTTTCAGGCCGCCGATATCAGCTTGGCCGGGGCGCTGCTGATTGGCCTGATGGGCGGCTACCGCGCCGGCATGATCGGCGGCGCCATCATTGCTTTCCCGGCCGTAGTGGCCGGGCACGAATGGCTCGCTCTCCCCATGTTGCTGCTGGGCGGATGGGTGGGCGGTCTGCTCCGCCACGCCGCCCCCAACCTGGAAGAAGTCTGGGCCTTTTCTCCCTTCATTGACCTGGAACTGTGGCGCTGGCTGCGCAGCCGCCTCGATCGCCCCTTCCGCGACTGGCAGGCGCTGGCGTTCGCGCTGATTTTCGCCTGCACCCTGCTGGAGCTCGAACTCAATCGCCTGGCCCCGTCGCGCCTGTTTGCTCCGCAGCCGCACGGTTTCTGGGATGTGGTGGCCGTGGTCGTGACCAATATCCTGGCCCTGGCCATTCCCATCAAAATCTGGGCCAACACGCGCATTGAGCGCAAGTTGGCGGCGCAGCAGCGCTTGCTGGTGCAGGCGCGTCTCGATGCGCTCACCAGCCAGATAAACCCCCACTTTCTCTTCAACACCTTGAACTCGGTCGCCTCGCTCGTGCGTTTTGATCCCGACACGGCGCGGCTGCTGATCGTCAAGCTGTCGAACATTCTCCGGCGCATGTTGCGCAAGCATGATAGTTTTCTCCCGTTGCGCGACGAGGTGGCCTTCATGGACGACTATCTCGACATCGAAATCGTGCGCTTTGGCCCGGAAAAGCTGCGCTTCGAGAAGGTCATCGAACCGGAAATGCTCGATCGGCTGGTGCCCAGCATGCTGCTGCAGCCCGTGGTGGAGAACTCCATTCGCCATGGACTGGCGCCCAAGCTTGAGGGCGGATGGGTGCGGCTGCGCGCCCGCCAGGGTTGGCGCCAGGGACACGAGGTGCTCGAGATCGAGGTCGAAGACAACGGCGTCGGCCTGCAGCATGGGCGCACCGAGCCCGGGCACGGCATCGGCTTGAGCAACGTGCGCGAGCGCCTGCAGGTGCTTTACGGCGATGCCGCCGAGATGGAGATCACCAGCTACTCGGGCACGGGCACGCTGGTGCGCTTCGTCCTGCCGCGCGTCGAGATGGGCGCGCCCGACGGTCTGGCCGAAACCGCCGTCGCCGAGGCAGGCCATGCCGGTCCCGGCGCGGGCGGCTGGAAAAATTAGAACAACTCAGGCGCGCGGGCCGGCGGCCACGATTTCCTCCGGCACGCCTTCAAACTGCTCGAAGTTCTTGCGGAACAGTTCGGCCAGACGGCGCGCCGCTGCCTCATACGCCGCCTGATCTTTCCAGGTGTTGCGCGGATTCAGCACGGAGCTGGGCACGCCCGGCACGGCATCGGGAATGGGCAGTCCGAAAATGGGCTCCGGGGTGAAGGTGGCGCCGTCCAGTTTTCCCGCCAGCGCCGCGCGCACCATCGTGCGCGTGTGCTCCAGCGACATGCGCTTGCCCGCGCCGTAGGCGCCGCCGGTCCAGCCGGTGTTGATCAGCCAGCACTGCGCCTTGTGCTGGCGCACGCGC
The DNA here is from genome assembly GCA_050745525.1 of Terriglobales bacterium. Taxonomy (GTDB): domain Bacteria; phylum Acidobacteriota; class Terriglobia; order Terriglobales; family SCQP01; genus SCQP01. Next base: position 22,811 of record JBOGKL010000152.1, read on the forward strand.
TCGCCCAGCATGGTGGCGTAGGTGCGCGGCGGCAGCGGCAGAAAGGGCTCGGCAAAGCAGGTGCTGAAGGTCGCCTTGGGTTCATTCACGCCCGCTTCGGTCCCCGCCAGCTTGGCGGTGTAGCCGGACAAAAAGTGGTACATGGCCTGGGGCACGCTCAGCCGCGAAATCGGAGGCAGCACGCCAAAGGCATCGGCCGTCAGCAAGACCACGTTTTTCGGATGCGGCCCGCGCGAGCTGAGCACGGCGTTGTCAATGTACTCAAGCGGGTAGGCCGCGCGCGTGTTTTCCGTGCGCGCAATGTCGTCAAAGTCCGGCACGCGGGTGTCCGGGTTGAGGATGACGTTTTCCAGCACCGTGCCGAAGCGGATCGCGTTCCAGATTTCCGGCTCGCTCTTCTCCGACAAATGCACGCACTTGGCGTAGCAGCCGCCCTCGAAGTTGAACACGCCGTTGCTACCCCAACCGTGTTCGTCATCGCCGATCAGGCGCCGCTCGGGATCGGCCGAGAGCGTGGTCTTGCCCGTCCCCGACAGGCCGAAAAAGATCGCGCTGTCCCCCTCCGCGCCGATGTTGGCCGAGCAATGCATGCCCAGCACGCCGCGCTGCGGGAGCAGGAAGTTAAGCACGGAAAAAATGGACTTCTTCTGTTCCCCGGCATAGTAGGTGCCGCCGATGAGAATCAGCCGCCGCGTCAGGTTCACCAGGATGTAGGTTCCGGTGCGGGTGCCGTCTTCACTCGGCACTGCGGAGCATCCGGGCATGGACACGATGGTGAAGTCGGGGCTGAACGAGCGCCGCTCTTCTGCCGAGGGACGCAGGAACAAGTTGTGTACGAACAGGTTGTGCCACGCCAACTCGTTCACCACGCGCACCCGCAGCCGGTATTGCGGGTCGCCGCCAGCGTACAGGTCCTGCACGTAAACATCCCGGCCGCGCACGTAGCGTCCCATGCGCCGCCGCACGCTCTCAAAAGAATCTTCGCTTATGGGCTGATTGACCGCGCCCCAGGCGACTTTGCCGGCCGTCAACTCGTCTTTCACGATGTACCGGTTCGGAGGCGTACGCCCGGTGAACTTGCCCGTGGCTGCCGTCACCGCCCCGCGCGCGCTCAGTTGCGCTTCCCCGCGCGCCAGAATGTGCTCGATGAGAGCGGCCGGAGCCAGATTGGCAATCGGTCGGGCGTCGTCCAATTCGGGGAATCCGGGAACGGTCTCCACGGGTGCGGTAGCCATATCGTGTCGTGTCCTTTCTAGTTCTTTCCCCTAGTGTATAACCAAACGGCCGGTCAGTTCTTTCCGCGGCTCCTTGCGCCCTTATTTCACGCGCTCAATATAGGAACCCTCGGCCGTGCCCACGCGGATCTTTTCCCCCATCTCGACGAACGGCGGCACTTGTACTACCAGTCCGGTTTCGAGCGTTGCCGCCTTGGTCACATTGCTGACGCTGGCGCCCTTCAAGCCCGGTTCGGTCTCGGTGACCTCCATATCCACGGTCTGGGGCAGGGCCACCGACACCGGCTTGCCCTCGTAAAACTCCACGTTGATCTTCAGGTTGGGAATCAGATAGTTCACCGCCTCGCCCAGCGTGTCCCGCTCCAGGTGCGTCTGCTCGAAGCTCTCCGTGTTCATGAAGTAAAACGCGTCGCCGTCGTTGTACAGATACTCCATCTCCACTTCGTCCAGCGTGGCGCGCTCGACGCGGTCGTCGGAGCGGAAGCGGTATTCGATCAGCCCCCCGGTGCGCAGGTTGCGGATCTTGGCCTGCACGAAGGCGCGCAGGTTCCCGGGCGTGCGGTGGGTGATGCTGAAAACCGAATACAGTTCGTTGTCGTGGATGATGACCATCCCCGGACGCATTGAGTTGGCCGACATTGCCATGCGGAAATGACTCCTGGAGGAAAGCTGAAAACTGAAGGTTCTATTATGCCAGCCGCCACGCGGCCTCCGCCAGCCTATTGCATTCTATCTAGGCATGTAGATAGACTAGGCAACATGGAACCCGCCAACGAGTTATTGCCGGGCACGCTCGACCTGCTGATTCTGCGCACCCTGGCGCCGGAGCCAATGCACGGCTGGGCGGTGGCGCGGCGCATTCAACAGGCCTCGCGCACGGTCTTCCGCATTCCCCAAGGCTCGCTCTACCCGGCGCTGTACCGCCTCGAGCGCCGGCATTTCCTGCGCGCCGAATGGCGGCAGAGCGATACTGGACGGCCGGCGAAATTTTATTCGCTCACCGCCGCCGGGCGCCGTCATCTGGACAAAGAGCGCGCGGATTGGCGGCGGCTGAGCGGCGCCGTCAACCTGGTGCTGGGTGAAAGCTAGTCATGTTCGGGCGCAAGCGGCGGGAACGGGACATGGAGGCGGAATTCGCGTTCCATCTGGAGCGTGAGGCGGCGGAAAGGCAAGCCGAAGGCTTGCCCCCAAGCGAAGCCCGGCGGCAGGCGCGGCTGGCGCTGGGCGGGGAAGACCAGTGGAAGGAAGCGGCGCGGGAGCAACGCCGCGGCGCCCGGGTCGAGTTATGGCTGCGCGAGTTCCGCCTCGCCTGGCGCGGCTTATGGCGCCGTCCCGGCTTCGCCCTCAGCGCGCTGGCGATATTGGTTTTGGGCATCGGCGTCACGAGCGCCATGTTCAGCGTGATCTATGCCGTGATGTTGCATCCGCTGCCATTTCCGCAGGCGAAACGGCTGGTGTACATCTGGAGCGGCGATCAGACGCATCCGGGCAGCCAGTCCGTATTGTCGTATCCGGATTTTCTCGATTTGCGCCGCACGCCGGGCTTCTCCGGCATGGCCGCGCTGACCACGCAGGACATGCCTCTGACCGGCCGGGGCGCGGCCCTGCACGTGCGCGCGGCAGCGGTTTCGGCGAATTTATTTTCGCTGCTGGGCGCGCCGGCGCCATGGGGGCGGACGTTTTTGCCGGGCGAGGACCGGCCCGGCAGCCTGAACGGCGCCGATCCCACGGTGTTGAGTTACGCGCTGGCCAAGCGCAGGTTCGGCAGCGCGCGAGCCGCTCTCGGTCAGGCGCTGACGCTGAACGGCATGGCGTTCCGCGTGGTGGGCGTGATGCCGGCGGGATTCCAATTCCCGCTCGATGATCACGAAGACCTGTGGACGACCATTGCGCCGTTGCAGGTCAGCAGCCAAGGGCCGCCGTTGACCGCGCAACGTAGTGCGCTGTGGATGGAGGTCGTCGCACGATTGGCGCCCGGGGTGAGCCCAGCCGCGGCCGGGGCCCGGCTGGCGACCGAAGGCGCCGTGCTGCGGCAACGCTATCCGGAAACAGACCGGAACGAAACATTCCACTTGCAGAACATGCTGTCGGCCTACACCAGCAGCTCGCAAGCCGCGCTGTGGATGCTGTTTGCCGCTGTGGCCTGCGTGCTGCTGATCGCCGGTGTGAACCTGGCGGGATTATTGCTGGCGCGGCAGGCGCGGCGGCGGCATGAGTTCGCCTTGCGCCTGGCGCTGGGTGCCGGGCGCGGCGCGCTGTGGCGGCAATGGAGCTGCGAGAGCCTGCTGCTGGGCGCTCTGGGGGCCGGCGGTGGCCTGGCGCTGGCGTTTATCGCGCTGGCGGTGCTCGTTCCGGACGCCCCCGGCGATGTCGTCCGCCTGCCGCAGGCGCATCTGAATGGGACCGTGTTTGGCTTCACGATCGCGCTGGGGGTGGTTACAGCTTTAGCGGCGGGCATTGCCTCGGCGTGTTCGCTGCGGCTGCGGCACGCCAACGCGGGGCTGCTGCCCCGCTCGCAGGCAGCCGCTCGCCTCGCCCCGCGTCGCTGGCGGCGCAGCCTGATCGGAACCCAGTTTGCCGTCGCGCTCATAGTTCTGGTTGCGGCGCTGCTGCTGCTGGCGAGCCTGGCGCGGCTGGTGCGTGCTCCGCTGGGCTTCCATAGCGCCGGCGTGCTCACCGCGAGCGTCAACATGCCTGACGCGCGCTACCCCACCGCCGCGGCGCTGGCGTCGTTTTCAGCACGCTTACTGGACCACTTGCGTCAGCAGCCCGGAGTGGCAGCGGCGGCAACTTCCGCATATCTGCCGTTTCAGCACGGCTTCTCCATCGATTTCCGCGATGTTAACCATCCGGCGCCCGGTCCGCCCGCCGGTTCCTCGCTGCTCAACATCATCAGCCCGGGATACTTTCACCTCCTGGCGATTCCGCTGCTGGCCGGGCGGACGTTTACCTCGGCCGATGTCCACGCCAGCCCGCCCGCCGCCGTCGTGAATCAGGCCTTCGTTCGCCGCTTTTTGGCGGGCCAGCCAGCCGTGGGCCGGCGCATTCAGCCCGGCATTGCCAGCTTTACGGGCGGTCCGCAAATGCGCCAGATCGTGGGCGTGGTGGCCGACACACGTCAAGGAGCCCTGAGCCGCCCCGCGCCACCGCTCGTCTACATTCCGCAGCAGCAGGTACCGTTTCCTGATGTCGTCGCCTTCGTGCGCGCCCGGCCCGGGGATGAAGCCGCTGCGGCGTCCGAACTTCGCCAGACCGTCGCGCGGCTGGACTCGGATATCCCCATCTACGATCTCAAGCCGTTGAGCGAGTATCGCCAGGCCAAGCTGGCGCCCTGGCAATTTAGCGTTTGGCTGCTGGCGGTTTTTGCCGGCCTGGCGCTGGTACTGGCAGCGGTCGGGCTTTACGGCGTGATGGCGCAAGCAGTGACCGAGCGGCGCAGGGAGATCGCCGTGCGCATGGCGCTGGGCGCCGGGCGGCACTCAATCATTGGCATGGTGCTTGGGGAAGGAATGGCATTGGCCGCGGCCGGATGCGGCGTTGGGCTGCTGGCCGCTTGGGTCTTAAGCCGCGCCCTCGGCGCCCAGCTCAGCGCGAATCTCTATGCGACCTCGCCGCTTGATCCAGTGGCGCTGGCGGGCGCGATGGTCGTGCTGCTGGCGGCGGCTTGGCTTGCCTGCGTGCTGCCGGCACGCCGCGCCGCCACGGCCGATCCGGCCGCGGTGTTGCGCGCCGAATGAGTGAGCCGCAGCGGGAGTAGACTAGCCTCCGTTCTACGCCCCGAGTGAGTGCACCAGCGGCTTGGGTTCCGGGCTGCACCAGGCCTTGGCATGCACGGCCCGAAAAGCAGCGACGGCGGTGGCGGAGGCTAGCATGCGAAGTGCTGCGGTTGTTTTCACAATCTCCTCCTCTTGCGGCCGCCGCCCCGAGATCTTGGACAAGGGAGTTGGTACGGCGCCGACGATCCAGACTAGCTCATAACACTGACACTAATGCTGGGTGTCAGGCCAACCTGTTGTTTCACGAGTAAGTGCGATGGGCGCGGCGGATCCGAACGCCGACCTACGCGCCGAGTAAGCGTTGGCGCTGTACTTCGAACAGAGCAATGCCGGCGGCGACGGAAGCATTGAGCGAGGCGACGCCGGGCGCCAGCGGAATGCGCACGCGCGCGTCGCAGAGCTGGCGCGTGAGCGCGCGCAACCCGCGCTCCTCGGCGCCCACCACCAGCACCGTAGGCGGGCGAAAATCGTGTTGCCAGAGCAGCGTTTCGCCCCCGCCGTCGAGCCCCACGATCCACCAGCCCGCGCGCTTGCACCGTTCGAGCGCCTGCGCCAGGTTGCCCGCCTGGGCCACGCGCACGTGTTCAAGCGCCCCGGCAGAAACGCGCTCGACCGCCTCGGTCAGCCCGGCCGAGCGGCGCGCCGGCAAAACCATGCCGTCCACGCCCGCCGCACAGGCCGAACGCACGATCGCGCCCAGATTGTGCGGGTCTTCAATGCCGTCGCAGGCGACGAGCAGCCGCGCGGGCGCATCCGCCAGCAGGTCTTCGAGGGTCACCGCGGCTTTGGCCGCGGCCACGCCCACCACCCCTTGGTGCCGCTCTCGCTCCGCCAGCCGGTCCAGCGCGGCGCTCGATTC
>JBOGKL010000153.1:0-9905 GCA_050745525.1 Terriglobales bacterium
TTCCCAACCTACTGCAGAACCTGTTCGGCGAGGGCGTACTGTCGGCCTCGTTCATTCCCGTCTACATTGGCCTGATCGCGCAGGGAGACGAAGAGGAAGCGCGGCGCGTTGCCGGCGGCGTGCTGGCCATTCTGGCGCTGAGCACGGCGGTGTTCGTCGCCGTGGGCGTGGTGGCCGCGCCCTGGCTGATTGACTTGATCGCCGCCGGGTTTCACGGCACCACGCGAGTGCTCACCATCCGGCTGGTGCGCATTCTGTTTCCCGGCGCCGGGCTGCTGGTGCTGTCGGCCTGGTGCCTGGGCGTGCTCAACAGCCACCGCAAGTTCTTCTTGTCGTACGCGGCGCCGGTGATCTGGAACGCCGCCATCATCGCCGCCATGGTTGCCTTCGGGTTCCGCTACGGCCGCTTCGATTTGGCCGAGTGGACGGCGCTGGGCGCAGTCGTGGGCAGCGCGCTGCAGGTGGGCATTCAGTGGCCCGCGGTGGTCAAGATTCTGGGCCATGTGCGCTTGTCGTTGCACCAGAGGGCGCACCACGTGCGCGAGATCATCCGCAACGCGATGCCGGTGTTTGCCGGGCGGGGCGTGATCCAGATCAGCGCCTACATTGATGCCTGGCTGGCCAGTTGGCTTCCGACCGGCTCCATGGCCACGCTGGCCTACTCGCAAACGCTCTACCTGCTGCCGATCAGCTTGTTCGGCATGTCGGTGTCGGCGGTGGAATTGCCGGCCATGTCGGGGGCGATGGGCGGAACCTCGACCGAAGAGGGCAAAGCTGTGCTGCGGCAACGCCTGGGCGCCGGACTGCGGCAAATTACGTTTTTCGTGCTGCCCTCGGCGCTGGCGTATCTGGTGCTTGGCGATGTAATCGTGGCAGCCATCTACAAAACCGGGGCGTTTGGGCCAAGAGATGTGCTCTATGTCTGGGGCACGCTGGCGGGCGCGACCGTGGGATTGCTGGCGACGGCGCTGGGACGGCTGTATTCTTCCACCTACTACGCGCTGCGCGACACGAAGAGCCCCCTCCATTACGCCTTGGTGCGCATGAGCTTGACCACGGTGCTGGGCGTGATCGGCGCCTTCTGGCTGCCGGGTTGGCTGGGCATCCCCGGCAACTGGGGCGTGGCGGGGTTGACGCTGGCGGCGGCCATCGCCGGATGGGTGGAGATGACGCTGCTGCGGCGCGGGCTGCGCCGCCACCTCCAGGCCCCGCGCCTTTCGCGGCGATTTCTGGCCAAGGTGGCCGCCGCCGCCGCCGTCGCCGCCATTGCCGGACGCGCGCTGCTGGAGGTGCTGCCGCACTGGGGCACATGGGCCACGGCGGTTCTGGTGCTGGGACTCTACGGACTGGTTTACCTGGGCGCCGCCTGGCTGCTGCGCGTGCCCGAACTGCATGCCTTGCGCCGGCTGCTTCGCGCCGGTGCGCGTTAGGACCATCGCGCAAACACGGATTTATTTTCGTGGCGGCGGAAAAACCGCGGCGCCGTAATCGCATTTATGGAGTACACGATGCCGGATCGAAGCCAGAACATGAGCGCGAGCGAGCTGCTGCAACGGCTGACCCTCTATGCCTACGGGCTTTGGGGTTGCGTTCCGCAACTGACCATGGAGCCGGCGCTGCGCGTTTCCGGCAAAAGCCCCGAAGACCTGGCCATGGATGTGCTCGTGCGCTATTTCGATGCACGCGACACGACGGTGGCCTGGGATGCCGGCCGCGGCGATCTGTTGGGCTATCTCAAGACCGTGCTGTGGCACGACTTTGTGGATCTGAAACGGGCGGCGCTGTATCGCAACACCACGGCCGCGCCGGATTCCTTCGATGGGTTCGCCGGACCGGCCGAATCGCCCGAAGCGCGCGCCGCTCGGGCCGAGCAACGGGAAGCACTTTTACGCCAGTTGGCGGATGCACCCGAATTGCAGGCCCTGGTCGCGCTGCAACTCGATCTGGATGGCTGGCCCGGCTATAGCAACCAGGAATTGGCGCAACGGCTGCAGACCAGCGTGGCCGACGTCGAAAACCGCAAGAAGCGGCTGCTGCGGCGGCTGCTCGCCATCTGGCGCGAGCAGCAGGCGGTGGCCGCCGGGCATGAACAGGTGCAGTGAGAGGAGGAGCCATGGCGAACGAGACGAACCTAGAGAAACTGCGGCGGGCGGCGGAGGCGTGGTTGCCCGAAGATGGCAGCCTGAGCGCCACGGAAGTGAGCGAGCTGTTGCAGACGGCGGGGGTCGCGCCCGAGGCGCTGGAGGCGCGCTTTGCCGCGCAGGTGCCGCTCGAGAGCTGCGCCGCCTTCCAGGCGCTCCTCCCCAGCTATCGCGCCGGAAACTTGCCTCAGGCACGCAAGCTGCTGCTCGAAGATCATCTGCGCCATTGCGTCGCCTGCCGCCACGCCCTGCATCCGGATGCCGCCAAGGCCGCGCCGACGGCACGCGTGGCCGCCGCCCGGCACAGCCGCGTGCCGCAATGGGCCTATTGGGCTGCAGCCGCAGTCATCGTGATCGCCGTGGCGAGCTGGGCCGGACGGGCGGGACTGCTCCCAGGGCAGTCGCAGGCCGTGGCCACGTTGGAGCAGTCCAGCGCGGGCGCGTATGCGATTACCGGCTCCCAGGTCCGGCCCGTGGCCACCGGCTACGTGCTGCGCAGCGGCGATGAACTGCGCAGCGGCGCGGGCGCCGAAATCGTGCTGCGCCACGGCACCGCCATCGAGATGGGGTCGCGCACAGCGCTGCTCGTTGCGAAGGGGTGGAGTGGTACTACGGTTCATCTGCTGCACGGTGAGATGATCGTCCGCGCGGCGGCGCAGGGCTGGGGCCGCCAACTGCATGTCGCCACCGCCGACAGCCGGATCACCGACCAGGGCACTGTTTTTGCCGTCGCCCACGGACTGATGGGCTCGCGGGTTGCCGTAGCCGAAGGGCGCGTGGCCTTTGAGTACTCGAGCCATGGCCAAACGCACACCGAGACGTTGCTCGCCGGTGAGGAAGCAACCAGCAATGAGCGCCTGGCGCTGGTGCCCATGCGGCAGGAATTTAATTGGAGCCGGAACGCGGGCCAGTACCTGGCCATGCTCGACGAGTTGAGCACGATGGGCAAGCAACTGGAGGCGCTGGCGCCTGCGGCGCCGCGCTTCAACTCGCAGCTGCTGTCCATGGTGCCTGCCAATGCGGCCCTCTACGCCGCCATCCCCAACCTGAATCAAGCGCTCACCGAGACGCAGCAGATTCTGAACAGCGATCTGGGCAGCAGCCCGGCGCTCGAGTCTTGGTGGAATCAACCCGGCAAGAATGGCGGCCCGACGCACGGACAGGCGCTCGAGAATACGCTCAACCGCGTGCAGCAGGTTACCGGATACCTGGGCAATGAAATCGCCCTGGCCGCCAGTGGCGGCGCCGGACACGGCTTCGTAGTGCTCGCCGCCGTGACCAAGCCCGGATTGGCCGCTGCGATCAGCTCGCTCAGCTCCGGGCAGAATGGGCACGGTGCGCAGGTGCGCATCCTCACCAACCCCGCCGATGCCGGAACCGGAACCTCGAAGGCGCTCTTGATCTGGATCGGCAACAACCGCCTCGTGGCTACCGACAACGGAGCCCTGCTTCAGGAATGCGCCGCGCTGGCGCAACGGTCGGGGCCGGGGCCGTTTTTGCAGTCCCAGCTGTATCAAAAAGTCGCCCCGCTCTATCAAGCCGGCGCGAGTTGGATTTTGGCCGCGAACCTGAACCACTTGCACACTTCTCACGTACCTAGTGGTGTGTCCGAGTCCAACGCCGGCGCCTCGCATCCGGAATTCCTGGTGGCCCGGAGCCAGCTTCTCGGCAACGGCACGCCCAGCGAGGTTGAGGTGGACTTCAGCGGCGCGCGCAGCGGGCTGGCGGGCATACTGAGCGAACCGGGACCGATGGCCGGACTGCAGTTCATTTCGCCGCAAGCGTCGCTGGTGACCAGCGTTTTGACCGTCAACCCGGCTCAAATGCAGGCGCTGCTGGGCGGGCATTCGCACCACGCCGGCAAGCCGGAAACGCCTCAGGAGCAGGCCGTGTCCGCCGATCTCACGAACCTGTTCCATACGCTGGGCGGCGAGTTCACCTTCGCACAGGATGGACCGGTGCTGCCCAAGCCCGCCTGGAAGGCGATCGTCGAGGTGAACGACACCCTGGCGGCACAGAACGCGATTGCGCAGCTCATCACCGATGGCAATGCCCTCGCCAAGCATCCGTTCGCGTTGAGCAAGCAAACGAGCGGCGGACAGACCATCTACACGGTGGGCCGTGGAGCGCAAGCGCTGTTTACCTACACGTATGCGGGCAGCTACCTGGTGGCGGGATCGAACGCGACCGAGGTGGAAGACGCATTGCAGACGTATCAGTCCGGAACCGGGCTTCCGTTTTCCACGCAGTTTCAGGAGCAGCTCCCGCAGAACGGGCACACGAACTTCTCGGCCTTGCTGTACCACAACCTGGGGGCGAACGTCGCTTCGCTGTCGCAAACACTATTGCCTTCGATCTCGGCCGAGTGGCAGCCGGAAGTGAAAGCGCTGTTAAGCAGCGCCACTCCTGGGCTGACGTATGCCTACGCAACTCCGGATTCGATCCAGGTGGCCAGCACGCGCGGCCTGCTCGGATTGACGATTCAGGACGTGCTAGCCTTGCAGTTGCACGCAGGCAGCAAGCACCAAAAGCGGTCGCGCTAGACTCCTCTATATGGCGGTTGCCGACAGCGCCATCCCGCAGGCCTCGCCGGTCACCGCAGCGGTCATTGAGCTGGAAGGCTTGCGGGTGCGCTACGGGCGGCGCGTCGCCCTCGACGGCCTGACGGCCCGGCTGAGCGGACGGGCCATCGGATTGCTTGGCCCGAACGGTGCGGGTAAATCCACCCTGGTGGCCACGCTGCTGGGCTTTTTGCGGCCTGACGCCGGCAGCGCCCGCCTGCTGGGCGAATCCCCCACCGCGGCCCGCCCCGAGCTGCGCCGCAAGATCGGCTACGTGCCGGAGAACGACGCCTTCGTGGGCGGCATGAGCGCGGTGACGCTCACGCGCATGATGGCGGAACTGAGCGGATTGCCTCCGGCCGCCGCGCTCGAACGAGCGCACGAGAGCTTGTTCGCGGTGGGGCTGGGCGAGGCCCGCTACCGGCCATTGTCGAGCTATTCGGCGGGCATGCGGCAAATGGCCAAGCTGGCGCAGGCCATCGTCCATGGACCCAAGCTGCTGATTTTGGACGAGCCGACCAACAACCTCGACCCGGAGGGGCGTGAACGCATGTTGCGGCTGATCCGCCAGATGCGGGACGAGGCGGATATGCGCATCGTGCTGTGCTCGCATCTGCTGCGCGATGTGGAACAGACCTGCGATGAGGTGCTGATCCTGAAGCAAGGACGCTGCGTTCACCAGGCGCGCCTCGATGCCGCTCCCGCTGCCTCGCGCCTGCTCGAACTGGAGGCGGCCGAAGAAGACGGCGCCTTCGCCGCCGCGCTCATCGAGCTGGGCTGCGAAGTGGCGCGGCGGGGGCGGCGGCTGCACGTGGTGCTGCCCGAGCACGTTGCCTTGATCGACATTTACCGCGCCGCGGCGCAACGCAATGTACCGTTGCGCCGGGTGCAGTTCCGGCGCGACACCCTGGAAGATATCTTTCTGCGCGCCATGGAGGAGCTGTAGCCCGGCACCATTGCCTGGCGCGGGACCCCGCTCGACTGCCGGCCCGGCTGTAATTGCGCCGGGATACGTTCGCCGGTAAACGACCCCCGCGGCAGAGCCATGCCAAGGTTGCGCCTCTTTGCCGGGGGTGGCCCTCCAGCGGTCTTTCGCGACATTTTCCGCCGACTTTACCCGCGGTGCACACGGCGCGACCCCCGCGTAAGGATGGATTGCGCCGGGGCACCGCTCGCGCCAGCATGATTGGCGGGGAGATGAGCCATGAGATTCCGGCTGGCGGCGGGTTTGCTCCTTTCAGTTTTGCTTTCATTGGGCGCGCGGGCGCAGTTCCGGAACATCACGGCGGGTAACGCTACGCCGATCACCGATGCCGGCCATGCCTATGTAACCAGCCCGGGCGGGACGATCAGCCCGGCCACCGGCGCGCTAAGTTTTACGCTGCAGCTTCCGCTCCCGCCCAGCCGCGGCTTCACGCTGCCGTTCAGCATCAGCTACGACTCCGGCATTTGGCAGTACACCGCGCGCGGCGGCGGCGTTCCGGCCGGCGATTTCTATTCCCCGCCGGCCTTCCCCCAGGCCAACCCGCTCTGGGCCGGCGGCTGGACCTATACGGTGCCGGAAGTCTCGGCCTATTCGGGCCAATACACCGAGCCGAGCAATCCCGACAACTCCTGCATGTGGTACTCCGACTATACCTTTGTCGGCCCCAGCGGCGGCCGTTACGCGCTGCCGATTGCTCCGACGGACGGGGACTGGTGCCAGCAGCACCCCTCCATCACCACCGGCCGCCGCGGCTCCTGGATCGCCACCTCCGGCCCGCTTAGCGACCCCTACCTTACCGTCGCCAACACGGATGGCCTGAAGATCTATTTCCCCGGCGTGGGCAATTTCGAGTACCCCACCAGGTCACCGATCGCAACGGCAATCAAGAGGCGACCACGGTCGGCAGCGGCGGCGCCGTGACCTATACAGACACGATGGGCCGCACGGCGCTCTCGGCGAGCGGTTTTGGCACGAGCGGAAACACCATTGCCGTAAGCGGTCTGAGTAATCCGTACACCATCACCTGGGGCACCGCCAGCTCGAACTACGCGATCAACGCGACGTCGCTCACGCCGGGATGCCCGGCGGGCGGAGGCACCGTTTCGGGCACGCAGAACGTGATCACCGCCATCTCGCTTCCCAATGGTCAGCAGTACACCTTCGCCTACGACCCGACCTACGGCACCCTGGACAGGGTGACGCTGCCCGACGGCGGCTTCGTTTCCTACGTATGGGGAATAAACCCGCTCTCCGAACAGGAAACTGAGATTTATTATCCCAACGGTGTTACCCAGGGCACGACGATTAACTGCTTGTATGACGTGGATGCCCCGGCGGTGATGTCGCGCTACGAGAGCTTCGACGGTTCCACCTTCGCGCAGGAGCAGGACTTCAGCTACACGACGGATTGGACGACCGGCATCCGCACCACTACGGATACAATCACCGACGACGTGGCGGGAACCAAGACGGCGGTGGACTATGTCTACTCCAGCTATGAGGTGCCCTCGCCGCCATACGACTTTGGCGACAGCGGCACGCTGCCCTTGGAGCAGAGCATCTCGTATTTATCCTCGCCCGGAGGTTCCTTGGTGCGTGAGGTGCTGGAGTCCTGGACGGACCCCTATTCCCGCGTGCTGCGCCAGGTGCAGGTCGGCAGCGGCGGAAGCGCGAGCTCGGCCGCACAAGCCTGGTGCTACAACACGGAGGGATTGGTAGTCGAGCACGACGAGTTTGCATTCGGCCAAAGCGCGGCGACGCTGCCCTCCTGCGTGCCCTCGGGCACGAGCGCCACGGCGGGCGCCGACACGCGCGAAACCCTCACCGCCTATGCCACCTTCGGCGCGGGCACCGGAATCTATGATCGTCCCGCTTCGGTCGAGACCGTCAACCCGGCGAACCAGGCGATCGCCGCCGAGACCGACTATTCCTATGATTCCAACGGCAACTCGCTGACGGTAACGCGGGACAACGGCAGCGCGCCTTCGGTCAGCCAGTACGTGTACGATGCGGATGGCAACGTCATCAAGTACACCGATCCGGACGGCAACGCGACCACCTACGCATTGCAGTGCGACGACGCCTACCCGCAGCAAATCAGCCGGCCCACGACCGTAACCGGCAGCACCACGGTGACCCACACCACCACGTTTACCTACGATTGCTCGTCCGGCCGCATGCTGTCGCGCACCAACGTCGAGAACGCGGCCACGACCAGCTACACGTACGGTGATCCGCTGGGCCGCGTGACGCAGGTGAACTTCCCCGACGGAGGGGAAACGACCTACGCCTACACGCCGAACACGGTCGAGGTCAAGCGGCTGTTTTCCGGTTCCTATTGGACCGACGCCATCAGCCACCTGGACGGGTTCGGCCGCGCGGACCGGCAGTTCGTGTTCGACGGCAGCACCAGCTCCGCCGACACCACCGACACCATCTACGACGGCGAGGGCTTGCCCTACTTCGTGACCTACCCCTACGAGTCCACGGGCGTGGATTCCAGCAAGGCGACGGGCAACAGCAGCGCAACGCCCGGCGACACTTTCAGCCGCGACGTGCTGGGCCGCACGGTCGAGGTCACGCACACCGACGGCAGCACCGTGACCACCGTCTACGGCAATACCGCAACCGCCGCTACCACGACGCAGACGGACGAAAACGGCAACATAAGCGTCCTCGCCAGCGACGGGCTCGGGCGCCTTCTCAGCGCCTACCACGTCGCCGGCGGCGCGCCCTACGATCAGGCCAACTATAGCTACGATCTTCTCAACGGTCTTTTGTCCGTGGGCCAGGGGGCGCAAACCCGCAGCTTCAACTACGATGAGCTGGGGAGATTGCTGACTGCCTCCAATCCGGAGTCCGGCAGCACCAGCTACCAGTATGATGCCGACGGAAACGTGCTCACCCAAACCGACGCCAACGGCACTGTTGTTACATCACAGTATGATGCTCTCGACCGGGAGCGGGTACGCGGCTTTCAGCCCGGTTCCGGCGTGGCGGCGACGTCAAGCATTGAGTTCGACTACGACATTGATCCCACCGGCTCGCCCACAACGGACGCCTACGGGCATCTCACACGGGTGTCCGATGGCGCGATCGTGGACACGTACGGGAGCTATGATCCCGTGGGGCGGCCGTTGACGGCTGATGTCATCGTGAACGGCGCCGACTACCATACCCACGTGACCTACGACGGCGTCGGCTTTCCGACCTATGAGCTTCTGCCGGACGGCCGCTATCTGTACCTGGAAGACGATTACGAAGGCCGGACCGACACGATCAGCGACGGCGGCTACGGGACGCATTACCTGAACTACCGCAACTACGAGCCTGACAGCGCGCTCGGCGACCAGCAGCTAGGCGACGGGTTGGACCAGGGTTGGTGGTACGACAGCCGGGGCCGCGTAACCGACGATCATCTCTACGTCAATGGCGACTACGGTGACCAGTCCACCTGGCGCATGGAGCTGGCGTTCGGCTACAACGCCGACTCCGACGTCTCCTGGGTAAAGGACGAGCTCGGCGGCCCGGCCCAGAACTACAGTTTCACCTACGACTCGCTGCACCGTCTTACGGGCTGGAGCACGCAGGCCGGGCTGAGCTGCGCGTTCAATTTGGACGAATACGGGAACCTGGGCATCACGAGCGGGTCGAGTGCATGCGGAATGCCGCTGGCGCTGACTTTCAACACGTCGAATAATCAGATTGTGGGGGACGTGTACAGCGCCGCCGGTCAACGGCTGAGCGATACGGCGGGCACGAGCTATACCTGGGACGCCAATGGGCATCTGGTGGGCTACGCGGCGCCGGGCGAACAAGCGAGCTACCTGTACGATGGACTGGGAAGGCGCATCGAAAGCACCGTGGACGGGGTGAGCACGATCTACGCCTTTGACCCGCTCGGGCATCGCGTGGCCGACCTCAGCGGCGGCAACTGGACCGATTACGTGGTGACGCCGGAAGGCGAGCGGCTGGCGGTGATTGCCGGTTCGGGCGCCTCGGCGCCGGTGCACTTCCTGAACTCCGGGCCGCTGGGCACGGTGCGGGTGATTACCGACTCCTCCGGCAACAACACGCTTTCGTGCGCGCAGAACAGCAGCTACCCGGATGCGAGCACGCTGACGTATGCGCCGTTCGGGGCAGGCCTGGACTGCACGCAGAGCGGCGAGGTCTTCGGCTTCGCCGGCAAGCCGCTCGACGCGGAGAGCGGCCTACAGG